>NZ_DATLXO010000177.1:0-39792 GCF_035575815.1 Iamia sp. | reverse complement strand
GGGGCGGACCATCGAGGGGGAGACACCGTGCCCCGCCACCGACGGCTCCGAGGAGCGGGTGGCCGCCTTCGCCCAAGCCCCGCCGACGTGCATCGCCGAGGGCGAGGCCCTCGAGGCTGAGATCGTCACCTCCGCCGGGCCCATCACCATCGCCCTCGACACCGAGGCCGCGCCGGTCATGGTCAACAACTTCGTCGTGCTGGCCCGCTACCGGTACTTCGACGGGTTGCCGTTCCACCGCCTGGTTCCCGACTTCGTGGCCCAGACGGGCTCGAGCGGCACCCCGGACTACGGGTCGGGCGGGCCGGGCTACGACCAGGAGGACATCGAGAAGCCGGCCGACGGCTACGCCCCCGGCGACGTGGCCATGGCCCGGGCCGAGGCCGTCTCGGGGAGCCAGTTCTTCATCGTCGCCAGCGACGCCGGTGCAGCCCAGCTGACCCCGGAGTACCCGCGCTTCGGCCGCGTCACCGAGGGCCTTCCGCTGGTCGCCGAGCTGGCGGCGAAAGGCGACGCCGCCACCGGCGGCACACCCACCGAGGTCATCACCGTCGACTCGGTCACGATCCGCCCCGCCGGGGGCTGATCCGCCGGCGGCTGAGACGGTGGCCCGACGCGTCGGGGGCTCTTCAGCGGGGCAGGTCAGCGAGAGAACCGGGCTGACCGCCGACGAACACCCGGGGCCCCGACGGCCCCACGCCGCGCCACCCGCCGTCGGGGTCGCGCACCAGCGCGGAACCTTCGGCGACGCCGACGATCACGAGGTCCCTCGGCGAAAGGGCCCGGGTGCGGTGCACTGCGTCTTCGGACCAGGTGTCGAACCCGGGGATGACGGTGACGTTGGCGAGCAGGCCCAGACCCACCGTGAACGCGCCCCCGCGCGGGTCGACCATCGGGTCACAGAGCACCATGGCCCCGGCATCCGCGCCGGCGAGGACCGCTCCGTCGTGCCAGGCGGCGACGACCGCCTCCCACACCGGGGTCCCCTTGAGCACCGAGCGCATGTGCATGGGCGAGGCCCCGGCCAGGTAGACGAAGCGCGCGGCGCGCACCACCGCCGCGGTGTCCTCGTCGAGGGCGTCGGGCCGCCGCAGCACGTCGATGCCTCGGACATCCACGCCGAGGGCGCCGAAGCGCTCGGTCGCGGCGTCGACCAGGCGTTGGGGGTGCTCGTAGGCCGCACCGGTCGGCACGACGAGCACCTCGTCGGTGCCGCCGGTCACCAGCTCCGCCTCGACCTCCGTCTCGGGACGGAAGGGGGATCCGCCCACGAGGGCGAGAGGTCCGGACATCCGCTCGACCGTAGTCATGTCGCCGTCCGGGGCCCATCCGCTCGGCCTCTCGACGACGCGTCGACTCGTCTCGGGCGGGGACGCTGGACCAACGTGGCCCCGTGACACGGACCGACCTCCCGACCCCCACGACCGCCCGCCCGGCGGTCCCGTGGGTCCGGGTGGCGGTGGCGGGGCTCATCGCCGGGTTCGCCTCAGGCCTCTTCGGGGTGGGCGGCGGCATCGTCATCGTCCCCGCGCTGGCTCTGCTCGCCCGCTTCCCCCACAAGCTGGCGACCGGCACCTCGCTCACGGCCATCGTGCCGATCTCGATCGCCGGCGCCGCGGGGTACGCAGTGGCCGGTGAGCTCGATGTCGCCTACGCCGCGCTCATCGCCCTCGGCGCCTTCGCCGGCGCGGTCGCGGGGACGCGCTGGCTCCGGACCGTCAGCGGCCCCGCCCTCCAGATCGGCTTCGCCGTCGTCATGATCCTGACCGCAGCACGGTTGGCGGCCGGGGGCGAGGGCGACGGCGCGGGCCGGGCCGACGTGACCGTCGCGACCGTCGTCGGGCTGGTGGTACTCGGAATCGCCGCCGGGGTGTTGGCCGGGATGCTCGGCGTCGGCGGCGGGGTCATCATCGTGCCCGTGCTGACCATCGCCTTCGGCCTGCCCCTGGTGCTGGCCAAGGGCACCTCGCTGGCGGTGATCATCCCCACCGCGATCGTCGGCACGCTCCGCAACCGCTCCGCCGGGCTCACCGCGCTGCGACCGGGGCTCGTCGTGGGGATGGCCGGAGTGATCACCGCCCTGGGCGCCGCGCAGCTCTCCCTCGACCTCGATCCCGAGCTCTCGGCGCTGCTGTTCGCCGGCCTGCTGGTGGCGGTGGCGGCACGGCTGGCGGTCACGGCTCGACACGATGCGGCCGGGGCCGGCGCGGAACCCGACGGGCTCTGACCGACCGGGACCGGCCCCGTGTGACTTTCGGCGCCCTGGTACCCGTCAGTAACCTCGCCGCCCATGGCCATCGCACGCGTGGGAATCGTCGGGTCCGGGATCATGGGAGCGGGCATCGCGGAGGTCGCCGCCAAGGCCGGCCACGAGGTGGTGCTGCGCTCCCGGCAGCAGGCGACCGCCGAGGCGATGGTGGCCGGGCTGGAGAAGAGCCTGGCCAAGCAGGTCGACAAGGGCCGCCTCGACGCGGATGAGCGCGACGCCGTGCTCGGACGGGTGACCGCCACGCATCAGATCGGCGACCTGGCCGACTGCGACCTCGTGATCGAGTCGGTCGTCGAGGACCTCGCCGTGAAGCAGGCGCTCTTCGCCGAGCTCGACCAGGTCGTGAAGCCCGAGGCCATCCTGGCCACCAACACCTCGACCCTCCCGGTGGTGGAGATGGCGGTGGCCACCGAGCGACCCGACCAGGTCGTCGGGGTCCACTTCTTCAACCCGGCTCCGATGATGGCCCTCGTCGAGGTCATCGCCCCGCTCACCGCGTCGGCCGAGACCCTCGAGGCCGTCACCGCCTTCGCCACCGCGTGCGGCAAGGACCCGGTGCAGGTGAAGGACCGCGCCGGCTTCATCGTCAACGCCCTGCTCTTCCCGTACCTCAACAACGCGGTACGGATGCTCGAGAACGGGACCGCCAGCCGCGACGACATCGACGCCGCCATGAAGGGCGGCTGCAACTTCCCCATGGGTCCCCTCGCCCTGCTCGACCTGGTCGGCCTGGACACGTCGCTCGCCATCCTCGACGCCCTCCACGCCGAGTTCGCAGACCCGAACTACAGCGCCGCCCCGGCCCTGCGCCGCATGGTCGCCGCCGGCCACCTGGGCCGGAAGTCCGGCCTGGGCTTCCACGACTACCGCCGGTAGCCCGACTCCTCGACCACACCCAACGGGTGCGTCGGCGCGACGGGTCCGGCCCCGATCGGGGCAAGATGGCGAGGTGTCCTCCCCCTCGTCCGGCCTGACCCCGGCCTCCGGCGGCCCCGACGAAGACCTGGCGCGCGCCCTCGGTGCCGCCACCGGTGGCGATGACGGCGAGGGAGGCCGGCCGAGCGGCGGCCAGATCCGCGAGATCATGGCCCTGGCCCGTCGCTCCGCATCGGCCGCCGGCGCCCGGGCGGTGACCTCCGGACGGTGGCTGTCGGAGGTCTCCCTCGACACCGCCGGCCACCTGCCGGTGCGTGACCTGGCCACCCTGCGCCGGCACCACGACGGGTTGGCCGGTGCCCTCCTCGCCCGCACCCTCATCCGCAACGCCAGCCTCACCAGCGCCGCGGTCGGGGCCACGACGGGGGCCATCGCCGCGGCCTCGCAGACGACGCCGGCCACCTGGGTGGCCCTGCCGGTCGAGCTGGCGGCGGAGACGATGATCGTCGTCGCGGTGGAGATGAAGCTGGCCGGAGAGCTCCACGAGGCCGCCGGCTACGCCATCGCCGGTGACCTGCGGGCCAACGGCGCGCTGATCGCCCGAGCGTGGGCCGAGACCCGGGGCCTGGCGCCGTCAGACCTCACCGCCCTCCTGCGCCCGGGGCAGTCCGCGGCCATCGGGGCGACGGCCTCGGAGATGCTCGGCCGCTCCGCCCGCGATCAGCTGATCAACCAGATCCGACGACGGCTGCTGCGCCGGGCGGGCCGCAACACGCTCACGTTCGTCCCCCTCATGGCCGGTGCCGTCGCCGGCGGCGAGCTCAACCGCCGCGCCACCCGGTCCTTCGGGACCACCGTGGCCGCCTCCCTCGGCATCCGCCCTCCGTAGCCCGGCCGTGCCCCCTCCCCTCGACCCGGGTCCCCCCCAGTGGGCCTTCCCGTCACCGCTCGACGCCGAGGCTGACGGCCCCGTCGGCATCGGGGCCGACCTCGACCCGGCCACGCTGCTCGCCGCGTACCGCGCCGGGGTGTTCCCCATGCCGGTCAGCAGGGGGCGGGTCCTCGCCTGGTGGTCCCCCGACCCGCGAGGGGTGATCCCCCTCGACGGCCTGAGGGTCACCCGCTCGCTGCGGACATCGGTGCGGCGCCATGCGACCACCGTCGACGGCGCCTTCGAGGCGGTGCTCGACGCCTGCGCCGACCCCCGTCGGCCCGGCGGCTGGATCACTCGGAAGATCCGCCGCGCCTACACCGAGCTCCACCGCCTCGGCTGGGCTCACAGCGTGGAGACCTGGACCGAGGACGGGAGGTTGGCCGGCGGCCTCTACGGGGTGGCCATCGGCGGCCTCTTCGCCGGGGAGTCGATGTTCCACCACGAGCGCGACGGGTCGAAGGTGGCCATCGTCGGCTTGGTGGATCGACTCGTCGACGGAGGGGCCACGGTGCTCGACGTGCAGTGGACGACACCCCACCTCCTGAGCCTGGGCGCCGTCGACCTGCCCCGGGCCGAGTACCTCGAGCGCCTGGCCGTCGCGGTGGCCCAGCCCCAGCCCGAGGTGTTCGGGCGCCCCTCTCCGGCCCACCCGGCGGCCGGGGTCCACCACCACCGGTGATCCGGCCGATCCGGCCGATCCGGCCGGCCCGACCGGCCGGGCCTGCCCGGCGCCTCCCGCACGAGGCGCCGGACGACGGCCGGCGACTGATCGATCGCTCGCTCAGCACCGGTCAGGGTACGCGCGGGCGTCGTGCCGCACGTGAGTGGTGAGTACGCAAGCTGCAGCCGGCCGACCCCACGCCGCGGGCGGCCCGCCCCCTCCGACCGTCGGACCCGCACCGGTCTCTGGCGGTCGCCGGTGCTGCGGTGACGCCCCCGGGGGTGACAAGATCGGCGCCGAAGCACCCCCCGTCCCTCCCCGGCTCAGGAGCGCAATGACCGACCAGCTCGTCTCGGACCCGGCGTCGGGCCTGTTCAGCGAAGCGATGCTGCGCGCCCTGCTCCCCTCCCGGGTCGCCACGGCCCGGCGGACGCTCCGCCAGCTCGGCCTCATCCTGGTCAGGATCATCGATGGCCCCGAGCCCCAGGAGCTGGCCGACCTGGTGCTCCACGTGGTCCGGGACTCGGACATGGCGGCCCGGTTCGACGACGGACGCATCGCCCTCGTCCTCGAGTTCACCCCCGGCGAGGGCTGCCTCGTCGTGGCCGAGCGCCTAAAGACCACGGTGAACGAATCCCATCCTGAGGCGACGGTCACCTCGGGCATCGCCTGCTACCCGGCCCACGCCATCTCCTCCGATGAGCTGGTGACGACCGCCGCCGACGCCCTCTCGGGCACCGATCCCGGCGGTGTCATCATCGCTGCGGTCCCCGAATGAACCCACGGCGGCGCGGTGGTGCTTGAAACGCCGGCCACCGGGCCGATCCATCCCTTGTGACTCATCGTGGCGCACCGGGGCTCATCGCGGGCTGCATCGGTCTCGTGCTGGCAGTGACGGCGATGGTGACCGACCAGCCGTGGCTCGCCGGCGCCGCCGGCCTGGCGGCGTTGGTCGCGGGCCTCTTCACCCTGGGCCTCGCCGACCGCCTCCAGCGCACGACCGCCACCGCCGAGGAGGCTCGAGACCGGGCCACCCGGGCCCAGGCCGAGAGCAGCGCCATGGCGGCCCGGGCCGCACGGTTCGAGGCCGAGGCGCTGACCGCCCGCGCCCGCCCCCTCGACCTCGACGCTCCGCCCTCGCTCAGCCGAGGCGACGTCGACCGGGTCACCGACGCCGAGACCGGGCTGTTCAACACCGCCTTCTTCGCGGTCACGCTCGACAAGCGGGTCTCCGCCGCCCGGCGAGGCTTGCGGCCGCTCGCCCTCGCCCTGCTCGAGCCGGTGACCGGGCTCGACGACGGCGCCCCGACACCCGCGGTCGACCACGACGTCGCCGATGCCCTCCTCCAGACGCTCCGCGACTCTGACATCGCCTGCCGCCTCGACGACGACCTGGTCGCCCTGATCCTCGAGGACACCCCCGAGAACGGCGCGGTCTGGACCGTCGAGCGGGTGCGTCGCCGCCTCTCGGGGGAGATCGGTGGCGTCCGCCTGCGCGCCGGGGTGGCCTGCTACCCGGCCCACGCCTTCGACGCCGACCAGCTGCTCGAAGCCGCCCACGAGGCCCTGCGCTCGGCGCGGGACTGGCACCAGGACCGCATCGAGGTCGCCCTCGTCCCCGAGGACTGACCAACCCGGCGCCCCCGACTGGCGCGGCCTCTCAGACGGCCGCTCCGGGGGGCGGTGGGGCGTCGGCGACGGTGCTCTCCACCTCGGCCAGGACCGCTTCGGTGTCGGCCCCCAGCGGGCGCCCGGCCCAGCGCAGCCGTCCCGGCGTGGCTGACAGGCGGGCCACCAAGCCCTGCATGGGAACCCCGTCGACCACCGGCAGGGCCCCCCGGGCCGCCAGGTGGGGGTCGGCCAGGATGTCGCCCATCGTGTGCACCGGGGCCGCCGCCGCGTGGGCGGCTTCGAACGCGACCAGCACGTCGTCGAGGGGACGCCCCGCGATCCAGGCCCCGAGCGTGCCGTCGACCAGCTCGCGGTGGGCGACACGGTCCGAGAAGGTGGCGACCCGGGGGTCGCCGGCGAGCCCGATGAGGGCCATGACCCGCTGGGCGACGGACTCGGCCGAGGTGCTGATGGCCACCCACCGCCCGTCGGAGCACCGGTAGGTGCCGCGCGGCACCGAGTAGGGGATGCCGGCGCCGAGGCGGGGCTGGTCGTAGTCGAGCAGGGCCTTGGCCGACGGCAGCGGACCCATCACCTGCAGCAGCGACTCGTAGAGGTTGGCGTCGACCACCTGGCCGACCCCGCTGTGCACCGCGGCGAGGGTGGCGTAGGCGGCGACGAGGGCGGTGATCTCGTCGGTGAGGGCGATCGGCGGCAGGAGCGGGGCGCCGTCGGGCTCGCCGTTGATCCCGGCAAAACCGCTCATGGCCTCGGCGATGGTGGCGAAGCCGGGGCGCCCGGCGTAAGGCCCGTCCTGGCCGAAGCCGGTGATCCGGGTGACGACGAGGCGCGGGTTGGCCTCGATGAGCTGGACGGGGTCGAGGCCGAGGCGTTCGAGCGTGCCGGGGCGGAAGTTCTCGACCAGGACGTCAGCATCGGCCACGAGGCGGCGCATGCGGTCGAGGTCCTCGGGGTCCTTCAGGTCGAGGACCACGGACCGCTTGTTGCGCCCCTCGAGCTTCCACCACAGGGTCACGTCGTCGCGCGGGTCGCGCCAGCCCATGGCCCGGGTCGTGTCGCCGCCGTCGGGGCGCTCGACCTTGACGACGTCGGCCCCGAAGTCGGCGAGGTACCGGGCGCAGCCAGGACCGGCAACCACCGTCGAGCAGTCGATGACGCGCAACCCGGTGAGCGGGCCGTCGGCGTGGCGGGCCGACGTCGGGAGTGGGTCGGGCGCGGGATCGGTCGGGAGGGCCACGCCACGATCTTCGCCTGACACCGCCGTCTCGACACAGCCGGACGGCGAGGGCCGGCGGATGACGGGGGGATCTCCCCCGCAAGGTGACGAGGGACGACGGGTCGGGCGGGGCAGGGTGGCGCGGTGACCCGCCGTCGATCCGCTCCCCTGCGCCCCCGCCTCGCCCTCCCCCTCGTGGTGGCCGTCCTGGTCGGTGGAGCGTGCGCCGCCCCGGTGGCCGACCGGGCCGGGCGCGAGGCCGGCGAGCGGGTCGAGGCCCCCGACGGAGGGGCCGAAGCGACCACACCCGCCCCATCGGTGCCATCCCCACCGGTCGGCGGGGCCGGGGCCCGGGCCGCCTGGGGCGACGCTCGCGGGGTCGTGGCGGAGCTCGATGACCAGCCGTCGTCGTGTCGGGTGGAGGACGACTCTCGCGGGTCGATGCTCGTGGTCGCTCTCGGCGATGAGGAGACCGCCGGGTTGGCCCGATCCTCGGACTCCCTGCGCCTCACCGTCGGCCCCCTGGCCCACCCGTCGGACGCGAGCTCCCACGACGGCACCTACCTGGCGCACGTCGAGCGCCTCGACCTGGTCGTCAGCGGGGCCGAGGCCCCGAGCGGCGAGGCCGTCACCGGGGTGATCGCCCAGGTCGACGCCGACCTGAGTCGGGCCCGGATGCCCCTCGGCCCCGACGGGACGCTCGAGATCACCTGCGGGACCTGATCGGGTCGCGCGCGCCCGGTCAGGGGCGGGCCTCGTGGCCGCGCCGGACGTGGGTGCGGCGGTCCTCCTTCATCTCGGACTCGAAGACGTGCCGGCGGCCGTCCAGCAGGTCGTCGCGGATGCGCCGCTCGTGGTCGCGGGCGTCGTTCCAGTACCCGTCGTCGAAGTCCTCCACGACCTGGAACGTCCACCGTCCGGTGATCACGTTGCGTCCCACCAGCTCGGCGCGGAGCCGGTCGGCAGAGGCGTCGTGGCCGGCGGAGGCGAGCGCGTCGGCGGCCTCCCCGAAGGCCAGGTCGGCGTGGCCCATGAGCTGGTGGAACTCATAGAGGTGCCCGCGAGCCCGTTCGACCCACTCGAGGGCTTCGGTCACCGTGCCGACGGCCGAGACAGTGGCGTCATCGGTGGCGTCGGGCCGGCGGTGGGCGTCGTCGGGAGGCAGGTCGTCAGTGGCCATGGCTCCACCCTGCCCGGCGCCGGCCGGATCACGCCGCTCGGGGGGTCGGGTCCGCCTCGTGTCGGGCAGGGCGCATTCACGACTCGGTCCGGCTCGCAGTAGGGTCGGCGAAGATCCACCCGCCACCAGGTGGTGCATTCTCGGGGAGAGGCTTTGTCACGATCGTCACCGCATCGTCGCTGGGCCGTCCGTGCGGTGGTCACGAGCATCCTCGCCGCCGTGGCCCTGAGCGGCTGCCTGCCCACCCAGACCGACCGCGGATCGCCGCCCCGCCCGCGGGCGCGGAGCTCGGCGCCGTCGCCCTCCGACGCGGTGGGGGTCCTCACTGACCACGAGACCGAACGCGACATCGGACCGCCGCCTCGCCAGCCGCTGTGGAGCTCGGCGCCGTCGGACTCCTACGCCGTCGGGGTCATCACCCGCGACGCCGTCGACCGCTACACCCTCGCACCGACGGAAACCGGGGTGCGGGTGCGCGGCGAGGCGTCGAACGTGGGCGGCAACACCCGTCTCGTGTTCTGGCGCCGTGGCCTCCCCGCGGTCGTCGACGGGGAGACCTGCGCGACGTGGAGCTCCCAGGGCGGCGCCCGCGTCCAGCAGGGTGCCGCCCTGCGCATCACTCGCGATGGCGACGCCCTCCGGGCCGTCACCGTCACCCAGAACGTGTACTTGTCGCGCTATGCGTTCAACGTCCACACCATCGACACATCCCGCGCCGGGGCGCCGTACCGCGTCGCCGGCCAGATCATCATGACCGACAAGTTCTTCGCCTTCGGCATCCCGCCCCTGCCGTGGCGGTTCTGCGCCCGGGCCCTGGACGACACCGTGACGCTGAAGATCTGGACCGACTCAGAGGCCGAGCCGTCCTGGTTCGACCCCGCGCACACCGGCCGCGTCACCCTCCCCGACGGCTGGGACCACGAAGGCCAGTTCGGCTGGTACGCCGGGCACCTGGACCCCGGAGGCCACGCGGAGTTCTCCGACATGTCGAACTGGTTCTACGACTGGGTGCAGCGGATGGTGCCCCGTCCCACGCCGGCGACGCGCCCGCCGCCGGGGCGTCCCGGCGGCTGAGGGCAACCTCGACCGACCGCCGAGGCGGTCGCGCTCACCTTCGTCAGCGGGGGGGTGCGACCCGGTCGGTGGCGATGAGGAAGCAGCGATCCTCGAGGGCGCCGAAGGCGTAGCCGTCGTAGAGGCCGGCGAACATGTGGCGCGTCTTCTCGGTCCACACCAGCGCCTCGGGCGTCGAGATGCGACGGAAGACGGCGACGATGCCCCCCTCGTGCACCCGGTACTCGGCCCAAGCTCCCGGGTAGTCCTTCACGCAGGCCACCTCGGCCCACGGCACCGACCCCGTGGCCGAGAAGCGGCGGACCTGGTTCCGGTGCGTGTGACCAGCCAGGTAGGCGACGACCGACGGCCGTCGGGCCACGAGCTCGACCAGGCGCTCGGAGTCATCGGGTCGCACCCCGAAGTACCGCTCCGGGCGCTCCTGGGAGGCGGGGTTCCAGACGTGGTGGTGCCCGAGCACGACGACGGGCCGATCAGCCTCCGCGGCGAGGGCATCGAGCCAGTCGAGCTGCTCGGCGGTGACCCCGCCGTACTCGGCCCCGTCGACCGATGTGTCGAGCACGGCCAGCCGGGCTCCGGGCAGCACGACCTCTTGGGTGGGCGTCGCGCCGCGGTCCAGGTGGTGGTAGGACTCGTGGTTTCCCCGCACCCAGGTCATCCGCTCGGCCAGCGGGGCGTAGGTGGCGAGGAACGCGTCAACCTCGTCGTCGGTGCCGTTGCTGGTGAGGTCGCCCTTGACGATCAGGGCGTCGGGGTCGAGGTCGAGGATCTCGGTCACCGCGCCCCGGTTCATCACCTCGGGGTAGGGCGGATCACCCGGTTCGGCGGAGAACACCGGCCCCACGTCGGTGCCCCCGATGCGACCGCACACCTTCTCACCGAAGTGCACGTCGTTGACCGTGGCGAAGGTGGCCAACCGCGCGCCGGGCTCCGGGAGCGTGTGGAACGAGAAGCCGTCGATCTCGTGGTCGGTGTCGGGCTCGAGGCCGTCGATGCGCCGCACGGTGCGTCCGTCGTGGATCACCGCCTCGCGGCTGGCGACGGTGGTGAGCTCGGCCAGCTGTTCGATGGGGATGGTGGTCACTGACCCGAGGGTATCGACCGGTGGACCGCCCCGAGGATGATCGGGTCGACGCCGACTCACCCCCCGGAGACGACGATGTCGGCGCCGACGGGAGGGGCGGGGTCGTCGACGAGGCCGAACCAGCCGTCGGGCACCGTCACCCGGCGGGGTCCGCCGGTGTGGCCCCGCACCACCCGCTCGGCGCCGCGGTGGAGGGTCGCTGCCGGGTCGAGGGCGTCGAGGTGGGCGTGGAGCTCGGCGAGCGAACCGACCTGGGAGAGGGCCCGGCGGACCTCACCGCCCACCGGGTACCCGGCGAGGTACCAGCCGGTGTGCTTGCGCACGTCGCGCACGCCCCGATCCGGTCCGAAGACGTCGACGAGCAGCTCGGCGTGATGACGCAGCACGGCGGTGGCCTCGCCCAGCGAGGGGTGGGGCGCCACCGGGCGGCCGGCCAGGGCGTCGGCCAGGTCGCGGAACAGCCACGGGCGCCCGAGGCAGCCCCGGCCGATGACGACCCCGTCGCACCCGGTCTCGGCCATCATCCGCACGGCATCGTGCGCGTCGAGGATGTCGCCGTTGCCCAGCACGGGGATGGACGTGACCTCCTGCTTCAGCCGGGCGATGGCGCTCCAGTCGGCTCCCCCGGAGTAGAGCTGCTCGGCCGTCCGGGCGTGGAGGGCGACCGCCGCCGCCCCTTCGTCCTCGGCGGTGCGCGCCGCCTCGAGGTACGTCATGTGCTCCGCGTCGAGGCCCATCCGCATCTTCACCGTGAACGGCACGTCACCCGCGGCGCGCACCGAGGCTCCGATGATCGCCGCGAACAACGCCCGGCGCACGGGAAGGGCGGAGCCGCCGCCCTTCCGGGTGACCTTGGGGGCGGGGCAGCCGACGTTGAGGTCGACGTGCTCGACGCCGTGGTCGTCGACGAGGATCCGCACCGCGTCGCCCATGACCCGCGGGTCGACGCCGTAGAGCTGCACGCTGCGGGGCCGCTCGTCGGGGTCGTGGCGCACCATGTCGAGGGTGCGGGCGTTGCCCTCCACGAGGGCCCGGGCGGTGATCATCTCGCTCACGTACAGCCCCGCACCGAACTCGCGGCACAGCCGCCGGAACGCCCGGTTGGTGACCCCGGCCATCGGGGCCAGCACCACCGGCACGTCGAGCGCGAGCGGTCCGATCCGCAACGGCCCCGCACGACCGCTCGAACCTTGGACCGATGTCCGGTCCATCGGTGGACGAGGGTCCAAGGAAGCCAGCGGATCGGCACTCACACGCCGCTCCACAGGTCGGTGACGGAGTGCCCGAGCTCGGCGAGGAGGCGGCGCAACATCGGCAGCGAGAGACCGACGACGTTGGTGTGGTCACCCTCGACGCCGTCGACGAAGGGAGCCGAGCGGCCGTCGAGGGTGAACGAGCCCGCCACCGCCAGCGGCTCGCCCGTCGCGACGTACGCGTCGACCTCGGCATCGGACATGGGCCCGAAGCGCACGGTGGTCGCCGCAACGCCCGACGCCATCCGGCCGGTGCCCGGGTCGACGAGCTGGTGGCCGGTGCGGAGCACCCCCTCGTCCTCGCGCATTCCGCGGATGCGAGCCCGGGCCTCATTGGCCGATGAGGGCTTGCCCCACGTCTCGCCGTGGACGGTGAAGAGCGTGTCGCAGCCGATGACGAGCACAGGTCGGCGGGACGGGAGCCGGCTCGCAGCCACATCCTGCGCCTTGGCCGCGGCCAGCGCGGCGACGAGGGCGTCGGGGTCGTCGGTGCCGAGGCGCGCCGTCACCGCGTCCTCATCGACGTCGCTCACGACCACCTCGGGCTCGATGCCGGCGGCGCGCAGTAGGCGCAGACGAGCCGGCGAGGCCGACGCCAGCACGAGGACGACGGTCGGCGGCACTGGACGATCATCGTCCCCGCCGCGCCGCAGGTCGATTCCGGACCGGTCCACGGCCCGTAGGTTGCCGGTCGTGACCAGAGAGGCGCGCCTCGGTACCGGCCCGTCCAGGTGGCCGAGATCACCGACGGCGACGGCGTCCCGAAGGAGGTCTCCTACGCCGGGATGGTGCTGCTCGCGTCCCGTTGCTCCCGCTGATCGCCCCGGCCCTCGTCCTGACCGTGGTGGCGGCCGTCTTCTACGGTCGGGTGCGGTTCCGGGCGCCGGCCGAACCGGGCCTCGTGGCGCTGGCCGCGGTCGCCGTCGACCACCTCCTGCGGCGCCGGTCGCCCCCCGAGGCCGCACCGGCGGCCCGGCACCGTGCCTCGGTGGGGCGCCAGCCCTCGCCGAGCGATCGCTGACGCCCGCCCCCCTACCAGGGGCGGCGGCGGCGTTGGGGCACCGGCTTCGACCACCAGCGGCCGCTCCAGCGCCAGCGCTCGGCGGGTGGCGGCACCACGGCGACGGCCCGGGGCCAGGCGATCTCGACGGCGGCGACGATGGCCGCCGCCTCCTCGTCGGTGGGCACGGGCCGGATCGAAGCCGAGCCCAGGCCCGGAGGGTGGGTCACAGCGGGACGTTCCCGTGCTTGCGGGGCGGGAGCTCCTCGCGCTTGGTGCGCAGGAGGGCCAGTCCGGCCACCAGCTTGCGCCGGGTCTCGGCCGGGTCGATGACATCGTCGACGTAGCCCCGCTCAGCAGCCACGTAGGGGTTGCACCAGCGCTCGGAGTACTCGTCGACCAGCTCGCCCTTGCGGGCCACGGGGTCCGGAGCGCCGGCGATCTGACTGCGGTAGAGGATCTCGACCGCGCCCGACGCGCCCATCACGGCCAGCTCGGCCGAGGGCCAGGCGAAGGCCAGGTCCGCTCCGATCGACTTGGAGTTCATCACCACGTAGGCGCCGCCGTAGGCCTTGCGGGTGATGACCTGGATGCGGGGCACCGTCGACTCGCAGAAGGCGTAGAGCAGCTTGGCCCCGTGGCGGATGATGCCGCCGTGCTCCTGGCCGACGCCGGGCAGGAACCCAGGCACGTCGACGAAGGTGACCAGCGGGATGTTGAACGAGTCGCAGACCCGCACGAAGCGGGCCGCCTTCTCCGAGGAGTCGATGTCGAGCACGCCAGCGTAGAACATCGGGTTGTTGCCGACCACGCCGATGGGCTGGCCGTCGATGCGGGCGAAGCCACACGTCATCGACTGGGCCCAGTTCGGGAAGTACTCGACGTAGTCCGCGTCGTCGGCAATGACCTCGACGACCTTGCGCATGTCGTAGGGCTGGTTCGGGCTGTCGGGGATCATGTCGGCCAGCTCGTCGCACGAGCGGTCGGGGTCGTCCTCGGCCACCGACCGGGGCGGCTCCTCCATGTTGTTGGCGGGCAGGAAGCCCATCAGGTAGCGCACGTCGTCGAGCACGCCCCGGTCGTCGGACGCGGTGAAGGCGGCGACGCCGGACTTGGCCGAGTGGGCGTGGGCCCCGCCGAGCTCCTGCTGGGTGACGTCCTCGCCGGTCACGGTCTTCACCACGTCGGGACCGGTGATGAACATGTAGGAGGTGTCCTCGACCATGAACACGAAGTCGGTCATGGCTGGGCTGTAGACGGCGCCACCGGCGCAGGGGCCCATGATGACGCTGATCTGGGGCGTGACGCCCGAGGCCTTCACGTTCCGGTAGAAGATGCCGCCGTAGGAGGCCAGGCTGACCGGGCCCTCCTGGATGCGGGCCCCGGCGCCGTCGTTGAGGCCGATGACCGGCGCCCCGACCTTCAGCGCCAGGTCCATCACCTTGTGGATCTTCTCGGCGAACACCTCGCCGAGGGCGCCGCCGAAGAGGGTGAAGTCCTGGCTGAACACGAAGACCTTGCGACCGTCGATCAAACCCCACCCGGTGATCACGCCGTCGGTGAGCGGCTTGTCGGGGATGTCGCGGTTGCGGTGCCGGGCCAGCATGTCGAGCTCGTTGAACGACCCCTCGTCGAGGAGGTACTCGATGCGCTCCCGGGCGAGCATCTTGCCCCGGTCGTGCTGACGCTGGACCGAACGCTCGGACCCGGGCTGGCGGGCCTCCTCCTTCAGCTTCGCCAGGGCGGCGATCTGCTCGCTGAGCGGGTGCGCAGTCATGGGATCGAACCTAGGCGCGCCCCTCGACCCCCGCCTAACGGCGAGCCCAGCGACGGCGCGCGGCCGGGGTGGTGCGTACTCTCCGGGCATGAAGCCCGACGAGCACCGTGCCACCATCGCCGCCGAGGGAGGTGCCGTCGCCGCCCTCCCCGCCTCCGGGTTGGGGACCGCCGTGCCCTCGTGCCCCGGGTGGTCCGTCGAGCGCCTCGTCGGTCACCTGGGACGGGTCCACGTCTGGGCCGCCGCCTTCCTCGCCGCCGGACCCGACGGAGGAGAGGTCGACGCCGGCCCCCGTCCACCGAAGGGTGAGGCCGTGCTGGCGTGGTACCGCGAGGCGCTCGACGGTCTGCTCGCCCAGCTCGACCGCCAGGATCCGGCGGCCCCCACGACCAGCTTCGCCGGCCCCAGCACGGCCGCGTTCTGGTTCCGGCGCCAGGCCCACGAGATCGCGATGCACCGCTGGGACGCGCAGGATGCCATCACCCCCGGCGGCGCCATCCCCTTCCGCACCCCGGCGGCCGTCGACGGCATCGACGAGTGGCTCGACGTGTTCGTCCCGCGGGTCCTCGACGCCGCCGGGGGTCCCCCGAGCGAGCTGATCGGGGCCACCCTGCACCTGCACTGCACCGACGACGGGCTCGCCGCAGGTACCGGCGAGTGGCTGATCCGGCTGACCGAGGCCGGGGCCGAGATCACCCGGGCCCACGCCAAGGGCGATGCCGCCGTGCGGGGTGAGGCGTCGGACATCCTCCTCGCCGTGTGGCACCGCGTACCGCTCGACGGACTCGACGTGGTGGGAGACGTCACGCGGGCTCAGGCCATCCTCGACCTGGTGCACGTCACCTGAGTCACCCACCGGTGACAGCACGGCCCCCGCCGAGCCCGTTCGGCGCACCCGGAGTCCCCGAACCCGGGGCGGGGCGAGCCACAGCGTCAGGGAGGCGGGCCGAAAGCGGGCCTGTCGGGCCGCAGCGCCCACCGCCAGCTGGCCTCGGCGCGCCAGACCCTCGTGTGTGGGTCTACCCGGGCCGCGGTCGCCCTGGTCCGTGACGGGTGAGGCCCGCCTCGGGACGGCGGGCGGCGGTACGGTCGCCGCCATGGACCTGCCCGTGCTGCCACCGCTCACGCCCATGCTGGCCAAGGCCCACGCCGGGCTCCCCCCGGGTGAGGGTGGTGACTGGTGGTTCGAGCCCAAGTGGGACGGGTTCCGGGTCGTGGTGTTCCGCGCCGGCGACGAGGTCGAGCTCTCCTCGCGCGGGGGCAAGCCCCTGACCCGCTACTTCCCCGAGGTGCTCGACCCGCTGCGCGCCGCCCTGCCCGACCGGGCGGTGGTCGACGGTGAGATCGTCGTGCCGACCGACCAGGGCCTCGACTTCGACCTCCTCGGCCAGCGCATCCACCCCGCCGCGTCGCGGGTCGAGCGCCTCGCGGCGGAGACCCCGGCCGAGGTCGTGGCCTTCGACCTGCTGGCGCTCGGCGACGCGGACCTGACGGGCGCCTCGCTGGCCGAGCGTCGGCGCGCCCTGGAGGGCGCGGTCGAGACGTCGGGCCAGGTGCACGTCAACCAGGGGACCTTCGATCGCGACACCGCCCAGGACTGGTTCGTGCGCTTCGAGGGCGCGGGTCTCGACGGGGTCATCGCCAAGCCGGCGGGCAGCCCCTACGCGCCGGGCGTGCGCGGGTGGATCAAGGTCAAGCACAGCCGCACCGCCGATGTCGTGGTCGCCGGCTACCGGGTGCACAAGGACGGCAACGGCGTCGGCTCGCTGATGATGGGGCTCTACGACGACGACGGTCGGCTCCACAGCATCGGCGTGGCGTCGTCGTTCAAGGCCGACCAGCGCCGTCAGCTGAAGGCCGAGCTCGCCGCGCTGGTGCTCGACCCCTCCGACATGGGTGACCACCCGTGGGCCGAGTGGGCCGACCCCGAGGCCCACGCCGAGGGTCGCCTGCCCGGTGCGCCGTCGCGCTGGAACGGCCAGAAGGACCTGTCCTTCACGCCCCTGCGCATCGAGCGCGTCGCCGAGGTCGGCTACGAGCGGGTCGACCACGGCCGCTTCCGCCACACCAGCCGCTTCCTGCGCTGGCGCCCCGACCGCGAGCCGTCGTCGTGTCGCTACGACCAGCTCGAGGTCGTCCCGCCCGTCGAGCTGGCCGAGGTCCTCGGCCGGGCCTGACCGTCGTCGGGCGAACCGCGGACCATGCCCGCCACCACGGTGGATGTCGGTCCGAAGCCTCGAGTGGGAGCGGTCAGCTGGGGGTGATGCGGATGATGCGGTCGTTCGACCCGTTGGAGGTGGTGAGGTAGAGGAGGCCGTCGGGGCCCAGCTGGGCGGTGCGGATGCGCCCGAAGGAGCCCTGGTAGATCCGGGCGATCTCGGTGACGGTGCCGTTGCGCTGCGGTTGCATGATGAGCAGGCTCTGGCCCTTGAGCGTGGCGACGACGAGGCGGTCGTCCCACCCCTTCCACCCGCTCCCGGAGAGCCAGGTGATGCCCGACGTGGCCACCGTCGGGACCCCCGAGGACCACGCCGCGGTCCGCGCCGAGGGGAACTTCGTGGTGTCGGTCATGGGGACGTCCTCGTTGTAGCCCGGCACCGGATCCCACCCGTGGTTGCCGCTTTGGCCCCGATTGATCTCGTCGTCGCGGTCGGGGCCGTGCTCCGCCGACCAGAGCGTGCCATCGGCCGGGCGGATGGCCAGGCCCTGCACGTTGCGGTGGCCATAGCTCCAGATGCGCCGGGTGATCGCGTCGGCGCTCGACGCGAACGGGTTGCCGGCCACTCCAGCCCCAGTGTCGGGGTCCACGCGCAGGACCTTCCCCCCCAGTGAGGTGAGGCTCTGGGGGGTGGTGCCGATGGTGGCATCGCCGGTGCCGACGTAGAGGCGGCCGGAGTCGTCGAAGCGCAGGCGGCACCCGCCGTGACGCCCGGAGGAGGCGGGCATCCCGGTGACGATCGGGGCCTGGCGGGCGAGGGCGGTGCCGGCCGCGTTGGCCACCCACGGGATGACCCGGACGTCGCTGCGGGAACCGTTGGTCCACCCCTGGCAGGTGTAGACGCGGCGGTTCGCGTTGAAGCGGGGGTCGACCACCACGCCCATCAGGCCGGTCTCACCGCTGACCCACAGGTCGCTCAGGTCCGCAGCGAGCTGGTTGGTCGCCCCGTTGGCCTGGCGGCGCACGATGCGCCCGCCCCGCTCGGTCCAGATGATCGAGCCCGACGGGGTGAAGGACAGGTCCCACGGGTGCGAGAGGCCCGCCACGAGCGTCTGGGCGGTGAGGGTCGGCGGAGCAGTCTCGCAGGCCGCCAGCCCTGCGCTGCCGAAGGCAAGGGCCAGGGCGGCCACCGCCAACCGACCGGTGCGTCCGACCGTCCGCCGGAGCGTTGGTGGGGTCGACCTGCTGGGTTTCATGGGGCCTCCTCGGGTGCGCCCGCCCCCACAGCGTTGCGCGCTCAGCGCGGTCGCGCCGTCGATGCCGGTGACCGCCCGGCCGCCCGGCCCGTTCGTGCCTGCGCCCCGAAAGCCGGGGTGGGATGGGTGAGGTTCAAACTGCCACTTTTCGCCACTCTCCGTAAGTGAGTCGCCCCCTGGCGAGGTCTTCCCTGCTCAGGGCCGTGTTCGGACCCCCTCTGCGCCCCCCGGCGGGCCTGTGACTAGTCCGTGAAACCATCCGTCCGGGCTATAGGACGGAGGTCGAACATCTTGCACAGTATGCGCAGCAGCTGGGTGGGACGCAGCGCGTGCGATGCACCAAACGCCCGGTCGCCAGCTCGGTTCGGGGGATCCGAGCGGGTCGATCGGTGGTGAGGGCGATCCTCACCACCAGCTGCCGCCAAGGAGACCACCGTGAGGGCGGTGACCAGGAGCCCGGGAGGGGGGCTCCTGGTCACCGCCCTCCGGCGTTCGGGCCACGGGTGCTCCCGTCCCACGGCACGGACGGCGCTCAGGCGTTCCGCGCTGCGGCCAGAGCCGAGGCCCGCCCCGCCAAGCCCGGGGCGTCGAGGCCCGCCGCCAGCTCCGCCAGCTCCCGACGGGGGCCGGTCCAGCGCAGGGCGTCGACCGTGTCGGGGACCGGGGCGTCGAGCTCGAGGGTGGCCAGGCGCTTGAACAGCAGCGCGTCGGCCCGGTTGTCGCGGAGCGTGGCCGACAGGGTGCCGGCGCTGCGCACCTTGAGGGCCCACATCGGGGCGTCGTAGGGGATGTCCTCGATGTGGCCGAACTTCCGCAGCACGGTGGCGGCCGACCTGGCTCCCCAGCCCGAGAGGCCGGGGAAGCCATCGGCGCTGTCGCCGACGAGCGCCAGCCAGTCGGGGATGGACTCGGGCGCCACGCCGTACTTCTCGATGACCCCGGCGGCGTCGATCACGGTGCCCTTGCGCCGGTCCATCTGGACGACCTTGCCGCCCACGCACTGGGCCAGATCCTTGTCCGGCGTGCAGATCCACACCCGCTCGACCCGATCGTCAGCCGCCGCGACCTTGGCCATCGCCCCCAGTCCGTCGTCGGCCTCGTGCTCGACCATCACCAGCGTGGTGATGCCGGCCGCCTCCAGCACCTCCTCGAACAGGCCGAACTGGGCCAGGAGCGCCGGATCGATCCCCGAACCGTCCTTGTAGCCAGGCCACATTTCGTTGCGGAACGACTCGATCACGTGGTCGGTGGCCACCGCCAGGTGGGTCGCCCCCTCCTCGAGCATCCGGAGAACGGAGCCCACCGCGGCCCGCACCGCGCCGACCTCCCGGCCGTCGTCGGTGACGTGCGAGGGCACGGCGAAGAAGTGCCGGAACAGCTCATAGGTGCCGTCGACGAGGTGGACCTGCATGGGGCACATCCTTACCAGTCGTGCTCAGAGGGTGTTCCGGGTCGCCAGCCCGCGCTGATTGCGCTCACCCTGGGTAAGCATGCGACAGTATGAGCATGTTGTCGGAGCGACTGCAGGTGCTAATCGACCGTGACCAGCGGGACCGCCTCGAGCGCGAGGCCCAACGTCGCGGAGCATCGGTCGCCACCCTGGTCCGCGAGGCCATCGATGAGGCCTTCCCCCCGGGCCACGCTGCCCGCCGGGCGGCCGCCGCCGCCTTGCTCGACGCCGAGCCCATGGAGGTGCCACCGGTCGCCGATCTGCTCGACGAGCTCGACGAGCTGCGCGGTCAACGGGCGTGATCGCACTCGACACCACCGTGCTCGTCTACGCGGTGGGCACCGACCACCCGCTCCTGGAGCCCAGCCGGTCCATCGTGCGGGCGGTCGGCGACGGGCGGTTGGCGGCGACCACGACCGTCGAGGTGATCCAGGAGTTCGCCCACGTCCGGGCCCGACGCCGCGACCGGCGGGAGGCATCGGAGCGCGCCGCTGAGTTCGCGGCGCTGCTGGCCCCGCTGCTCCAACCCGACGCGGAGGACCTGCGGGACGGGCTCGACCTGTTCGCTGCGGGGCCGCGGCTGGGCGCGTTCGATGGTGTGCTGGCCGCGGTCGTGGCTCGCCACGAGCGGGTGACGGGCCTGGTCTCGGCGGATCGTGCCTTCGCCGAGGTGACCGGCCTCGTGCACCACGACCTGGCGGCGTCCGACGTGCTCGACACACTGGGGGGCCTCCAGCCCTGAGCCAGTCGGGTCCCCGGGTACCGACGACCTCCTCGGTGCCGCCCGCGAAGGTGCGACCCGGGTTCACCACCGCGCCATACGGCCCACGCCGTCGGGGGCCGGGTCCGGGTCGCAGCATCGGTCAGACCGAGGCGACCGCGGCGCCGGTCATGGCCCGCACGTCGGCGGCGCCGGCGCGGATCCCATCAGCGCGGACCTCGATCACCTGCGCGTGGCCGAAGCCGGCGGGGTCGACGCCCGCCACCTCGACCCGATGGCCCCGCTCGGTGAGGCCGTCGGCCCAGGCCGCAGGGGCGTGGGCCTCGACCCGCACGACCTGCTCGCTCGCCTTCCAGGTGTCGAAGCCGCGGTCCGAGCCGGAGCTGAGCACGAAGCGGGCGGCGGCCACGACCTCACCGGGCTCCTGGCCGCCGCCCAGCAGTCGGGCCGCCATCTGCAGCACCACCTGCGGCTGGGAGTCTCCGCCCATGGTGCCGAGCACAGCCCGCAGTGCCCCGTCGGGCCGGGTGACGAGGGCCGGGGCCAGCGTGTGCGGCGGCTTGCGGCCGGGGCCGTACTCGGCCGGGTGGGCGGCCTCGAGCGAGAAGCCGATGCCGCGGTTGTGCAACAGCACCCCGGTGCCGGGCACCGCGACGTGGCACCCGAAGCCCGACGCGTTGGATTGGATGAGGCTGACGCCCATGCCCTCGGCGTCCACCGCGCACAGGTAGATGGTGCCGCCGCCCCGGCTCGGGGCCACGGCGCCCGACGGACGATCGGGGTCGAAGCGGGCGGCGGCCGCCCGCAGCCGGGGCTCGGCGAGCAGCGCAGCGCCATCGGCCCCCTCGTGCAGCATCGTGGGACGGTCGTGGCCGGCGAGGCGGGAGGCCTCGACGAGGAGGTGCGCCCACGCCGGATCGTCCGCCGGTGGGAGCCCGTCGCCGGCCACCCACTCGGCGACGCGAGCCGCCGCCAGCGTCAGGTAGCCCTGCGACACAGGGGGGACGGTCCAGAGGTCATGGCCCCAGACCCGGAGCCCCAGGGGCTCGACCCACGCCGCTCCGGAGCGGACCAGGTCGTTCGGCTCGTACTCGCCCCCGCCGACCTCGAGCAGGGACTGACCGAACTCCCCCTCGTAGAACCCGGCCCGCCCGTTGCGGGCGATGTCGGCCAGCACGCGGGCGACATCGGGGCGCAGGACCCGCTGACCCGGGTCGGGTCTCACCGTGGCCAGCTCGTCACAGCCGTGGAGCCCGTCGAGGCCGTGGAGCATGAACGAGAGCATCGGCGACGCCGGGAACCCGCCCTCGGCCAGACGGCGGGCCGGGGCCAGCACCTCGGCCCACGGACGTCGTCCGTGGCGTTCGTGGAGCGCGCTCCACCCATCGACGCACCCGGGCACCGGCGCGGCGCGGACATCGCCCCGGAACGGGACCTCGGTGTGGCCCTCGGCCCGGAGGCGGGCCGCGTCGGCCCCCGAGCCGGCTCGCCCGGCGGCGTCGAGCACGTCGGGCGGGCCCGGCCGGTGGTGCACGAGGGCGAAGAGGTCGCCGCCCAGACCGCACATGTGGGGCGTGGTCACGGTGAGCACCGCGCTGGCGGCCATCGCCGCGTCGGCCGCAGACCCCCCGGCGGCGAGCAGCTGCGCTCCCGCAGAGGACGCCAGGTGGTCGACCGAGCAGACCATGCCCCGCGCCGCGTAGGTCGTCGGCCAGGGGCGGGTGGTGGGCGAAGGGGCGGCCATGAGCGCCCGACGCTACCGACCGGCGTCGGATCCGGTGGTCCGCGGCGCAGCCGGCGCCGCCGATCCGGGCGCTACGCTCACCCCGTGCCCCCGAGCACCGACCCCGACCACCCTGGCAGTCCGGGGCCGGACCTTCGCTCACGACCGAGCGTTGTCCGGCGCCCCCACTCCTCCGGCCCGAGCGCACCGCTCGGGCGCCAGTCCGTGACCCCCGACATCCCGTGCGTTGCGGGTCTACCGGCGCGCCTCGGGCCGCGCCGGGTGCGCGCCGGGCACCCCCGATCACCTCGCTCCAGGAGCCCCCGTGTCTGAAATCCTGCCCCAGGTGGGGCTGGTCGCCCTGCTCGTCATCGTGAACGCCGCCTTTGCCGGCACCGAGCTGGCGTTGGTGACGCTCCGGGAGAGTCAGATCCAGCGGCTGGAGTCCAAGGGGCGACGGGGACGCACCCTGGCCACGCTGGCCCGAGATCCCAACCGCTTCCTGGCCACGATCCAGATCGGCATCACGCTCGCCGGGTTCCTGGCGTCGGCGGCCGCCGCGGTGTCGCTCGCCGAGCCGCTCGAGGCGCCGTTGGGCTTCCTCGGGGGCGCCGCCGGACCGGTCTCCATCGTGGTGGTCACCCTGGTCTTGTCGTACGTGACGCTGGTGTTCGGCGAGCTGGCCCCCAAGCGCATCGCCATGCAGCGAGCCGAGGGCTGGGGCCTGCTCGCCGCCCGTCCCCTGGCCGTGGTCTCCGCCGTCACCCGTCCGGCGGTGTGGGTGCTCAGCCGCTCGACCGACGTCGCGGTCCGCCTCATGGGCGGCGACCCGAACCGCCACGGCGAGGAGGTCACCGAGGAGGAGCTGCGCGACATGGTGGCCTCCCAGCCAGGCTTCACCGACCAGCACCGCACCATCCTCTCGGGCGCCTTCGAGATCGCCGGTCGCACCCTTCTCGAGGTCGTGCGGCCTCGACGCGACGTGTTCGTGCTGGCCCCCGACACGACCTGCGATGTCGCTCTGCACGACCTCGCCCTCTCCAGCCACACTCGGGCCCCCGTCGCCGAAGACGGCAACCTCGACGAGTTCCTGGGGGTCGTCCACCTCCGCGACCTGGTCGACACCCAGTGCGCCACCGTCGGTGAGGTCACCCAGCCCGCCCCCGCGTTCCCCGAGACCGCCGGGGTGCTCGACGCCCTGCGCAAGATGCAGGCCGGCCGCCACCAGATGGCCATCGTGATCAACGAGCACGGCGGCACCGAGGGCATCGTCACCGTCGAGGACCTGCTCGAGGAGCTGGTCGGCGAGATCTACGACGAGACCGACAAGGACATCCTCGCCATCCGCCACGAGCCCGACGGGGCCATCGTCCTGCCCGGTCGCTTCCCGGTCCACGACCTGCCCGACATCGACGTCGGGCTGCCCGACGGGCCCTACTCGACCGTGGCCGGCCTGGTCCTCCACCAGCTGGGTCGCATCCCCGAGCACCCCGGCGACGTGATGGTGGTCGGTTCCTGGCAGCTCGAGGTCATGGCCGTCGACGGCCGGGCCATCACCGAGGTGCGACTCCGCGCCGACCCCGACGCCCCGTCGACGATCGACGAGGACGACCGCGACCGCGAGGCCGCCCGATCGACGTGAGCCGCGGCGCGCCTCGACATCGAGGACGGCGGCCCGGTGATCACGGTGGTGCGCCCGGTCGGCGGCGGACAGGTCGGTGGCGGTCCCGGGCGGGGCCCAGGGGGCCCAGGGGCCTCCTACCCGCCGCCACAGGGCGTGACGCTCACTCCCGCGTGGGCGAGTCGGGCCGGCCCCTCGATCGCCACCACCCCTTCGACGGGCCGAGCTCGGTCGGCGGCGCCACCTTGCGGCGCGGGACGGCGCGCACCCACCGCCGGTCCTCGACCACCAGCGCACCGCCGTCGGCGACGTCGGCGGCAACCTGACCCTTGCGCGACGCGACCCGCTGGCGGCCGTAGATGCTGCGGTGCCCGCTGGCGACGTAGGCGACCACGCACCCCACGGCGTAGAGCACCAGGGCACCGGGGCCAAAGAGCTCCACGCCCATGATCGTGCAGGCCAACGGCGTGTTCGTGGCCCCGGCGAAGACCGCCACCACCCCGACGGCGGCCAGCACGGGCACCGGTACGTCGAGCACCCCGGCGAGGGTCACGCCGAGGGTCGCCCCGATGACGAACAGCGGGGTGACCTCGCCCCCCTGGAAGCCCGAGCCCAGGGTGACAGCAGTGAAGAGCAGCTTGAGAGCGAAGGCTCCGTCGCCGACCCCGGCACCACCGGCCAGCGCATCGGAGAGCAGCGGAAGCGAGAGGCCGAGGTAGTCGCGGCTGCCGACGGCCAGCGTGAGGCCGATCACCAGCACGCCGCCCACCACCGGGCGCGCCGGAGCCCAGGTGATCCGGGTGGCTGCGAGCCCTTTGAGGGCGTGCACCAGCGCGGCGAAGACCGCGCTCACGAGACCGAAGACGATGCCGGCCAGGGCCACCTTGGCGACCAGCCCCGCGCTCAGCTCCACCGTCGGCAGCTGCGGGTAGGCGGTGTGGCCGACGCCCACGCCCCGCACCACGAGATCACCGACCACGCTGGCGGCGAGCGCGGGCACCAGGGCGTCGTAGCGGAGGCGGCCCACGGCCTGGACCTCGAGCCCGAAGACGGCGCCGGCCAGGGGGACCCCGAACACCGAGCCGAAGCCTCCGGCGATGGCCGCGATCAGCAGCACCCGGCGGTCGGCGGGCCCGAGGCGCAGCGCCCGGGCCAGGACGTCGGTGAGGCTCCCCGACATTCCGATGGCCGTGCCCTCGCGCCCGGCCGAGCCCCCGAAGAGGTGGGTGACGAGCGTGCCGAGGAGCACCAGCGGGGCCATGCGGCGCGGCACCCAGGCCGTCGGCTCGTGGATCTCGTCGAGGATCAGGTTGTTGCCGCCCGCCACCCGTCCCCCCAGCTGGTGGTAGGCCAGGCCGATCACCAGGCCAGCCAGCGGCAAACCGAACAGCAGGCCCGGGTGCTCGGTCCGCACGGCCGTCACCTCGCCGAGGGCCCACAGGAACCCCGCCGAGGCGAGGCCCGCGACCACGCCGACGACGCACCCCAGGCCGACCCAGCGCAACAGGTGAGCGGCGAGGGCCAGCTGATCAGCCAGCTCGACCCGCCCCTGGGCCCACGGCCGGGGTGGAGCGTCTGCGGTGCCGTCGGTCTCGTCCACGATGGTCCTCCTCGCGCCGGCGACGACCGGTGACGGCCGTCGATCGGTTGGTGAAGTAGGAACCATCAGCCCCGAGGGGCGGTTTCGGCGAGTCCCATCGCCGTCGGGGCGCAGCGTACCGCCCCGCTCGGGCGGGGTCCACGAGCTGTCCTCCTCCCGGGAGCGGGTTCGGCGTGGCGTCGACGTCGGTCCCCGAGCCGAGAGCTCAATCGTCCACCCCGGCGGTGGACGCCCGCACCATGGCCGACCGAGATCGACGGTTGCCGCCTACCGTGGCGGCGTGCAGGTGCAGGCCCGGTACGGTGAACCCATCGCCCGCGGTGAGGTCACCGTGTTGTTCCGTCGGTGGAAGCGGTGCCAGGTCGTCGCCGGGCACACCTATCGCACGGCTGCCGGTCGGCTCGACGTCACCACCGTCACCGCGATCGACCCGGCCACGATCGCCGATGCCGATGCGCACCGAGCGGGTGTCGCCGACGCCGATGCCGTACGGGCCGAGCTCCGCGGTGAGGAGGCACACCCCACGTACCGCATCGAGGTCCGCGCTGCGGTCGGACCCGACGCGCGTGCGGCGCTGGCGGCCGACGCGACCCTGACCGATGACGAGGTGGCGGAGATCGACCGCCGCCTCGACCGCCTCGACCGGGCCAGTGCCCACGGCGCCTGGACGACAGCGACGCTCGACCTGGTCGCGGCGCGACCGGCCACGTTGGCCGCCGAGCTGGCGGCGTCGGTCGGGCGCGAGCGCGACCCGTTCAAGCTCGATGTCCGCAAGCTGAAGAACCTGGGGCTCACCGAGAGCCTGCGGGTGGGCTACCGCCTCTCGCCCCGGGGCCGGGCGTACCGGGCCCGCACCTCGAGAGCCCGGTGACCATCGGGGTGTCGCACCCGGCGCCTACCCTGCAGGCCCATGGGGAGCAAGGGGGTCATGGGGCGGCGTGTGGGGCGCGGACGGGTGGCCGTCGGGCTCCTCGCCGCCCTCATGCTGCTCGTGGGCTGCGCCTCCGTCGACGAGGACGCCGTCGGCGACACCTCCGCCCCCGACACCACATCCGCACCGTCGCCGACTGAGAGCACCGAGGACCCCGAGGACCCCGAGGGCACCGAGGGCACCGAGGACACGGACCCGCCGGCGGCCGCGTCGTCGAGCCCGACGCCGAGTGGAGCCGAGGACCTGCCCGAGGGGCGGGACCTCGTCGTCACGAGCATCACCGACGGCGACACCTTCCGGATCGGCGACGAGCGGGTGCGTCTGATCGGCGTCGACACGCCCGAGGTGTCCGGCGGCGTGGAGTGCTTCGGTCGCGAGGCCACCGACGCCCTCGACCAGCTCATCCCACCCGGGACCGAGGTGCGCCTGGTGGCCGACGTGGAACCCCTCGATCGCTACGACCGCACCCTGGCCTACGTCTACCGGGTCTCCGACGGCGCCTTCGTCAACCTCGCCCTGGCGCACGACGGCTACGCCCAGCCCCTGACCATCCCGCCCAACGTGGCCCACGAGGACGCCTTCGCGGACGCCGCGGCCGAGGCCCGCGACGCCGACCGGGGCCTGTGGTCGGCGTGTGAGACCGACGACGCGCCCGAGCCGTCGACCTCGTCGACCACGACGCCGCCCGGCCCCGGTTCTGCCGGGGGCGAAGGCTGTGAACCCGCCTACCCGGATGTGTGCATCCCCCCGTCACCGCCGGACCTGGACTGCGGCGACATCCCCGACCGGGACCGGGATTTCGTGGTCCTCCCACCGGACCCCCACCGCTTCGACAGCAACGGTGACGGGCGGGGCTGCGAGGGCTGAGTCACGCAGTCGGGTGCCGATCGACCGCGGGTCGGTGGGCGGTGAACCGTCGATCAGCCGCCGACCAGGCGCAGGACGTCGGCCGGGGTCGCGGTGCCGTCGAAGACGACCTCACCATCGCGCAGGGCGACGGTGCGGTCGACCCGCTCGACGAACTCGGCGTCGTGGGTGGCCACCACCACCGCGGCACCGTCGGCGTGGACCTCGTCGAGCAGCTCGAGCAGTGACCGTCGCCCCGGGGCGTCGAGGCCCACGAAGGGCTCGTCGACCAGCAGCAGCGAGAACGGGCGGGCCAGGCCCAGCAGCAGCGACGCCTTCTGGCGGAGACCGCGGCTGAAGCGGCTGGGCAGGTCGTCGAGGCGCTCTGCGAGCCCCAGGCGCTCGGCGACCGACTCGGCGTAGTCGTCGAAGCCGTCCCCTCCGAAGAGGCGCGACACGTACTCGACGTGCTCGAACACCGAGAGGTCGTCGTAGAGCACCGGGTCGTCGGGCAGGTACGACGTGGTGGCCCGAGCCTGGACCTCACCCCCGGCCCACCCCGCGATCTCGACCGACCCGCCGTCGGCGTCGAGCAGGCCGGCCACGACGCGCAGCAGCGTCGACTTCCCCGACCCGTTGTGGCCCACGAGGGCGACCTTCTCCCCCGGGGCCACCGAGAGGTCGACGGGACCGAGGGCGGGCACGCCGCCGTAGGCGCGGTGCACCTGCTCGACCAACAGGGCCGGGAAGTCGGCAGGGGTGCTCATCGTCGATCGTCCTCCTCGGAACCGTCCTCGGCCCGGTCGTCGGCGCCATCCTCAGCGTCGTCGTCGTTCTCGACAGCACCGTCGTCACCGTCAGCCTCGTCGTCGTCCGTCGTCGACCGGGAGGCGGCGCTGGCCTCCATGGCGTCGACCCACCACTGGCGGATCGCCTCGCGCTGGTGCACCCAGCCGACCACCAGCAGAACGACGAACCCGACTGCGCCCCACGCCGGGGCGGCGACGCCGAACGCCGGGCGGCCGGCGTCCACGTCGGCGGCGACGACGAGCAGCGGCACGGCCCCGAGAACCGCCAGGATCGGGGGCCAGGCGGTACGCAGGATCATCTTGGTGCCCGCCACCTCCGGCGCGATGAGGGTCAGCTGGTCGTTCTGCGACGGTGCCCCGCTGACCACGCTGAAGATGGCCCCGGCCGCACCGGTGAGAGCGGTGGCCACCCCGGCGACGAGGCCGGCCGCGACCGGCACCTGCCCCGACCCGGGGGCGATGGCGACCGCCCCCGCGACGAGCCCGAGGATGATCGCCAGCACCGCGGAGGGGGCCATGAGGCGCAGGTAGAGGTCGCCTTCGGCGTCGCGGTACAGCGACCGCCGGCTCGGGTGGTCGACCTCCTGGGCCAGCGGCTCGACCACGTCGAGGCCGGCGACCCAGAACCCGAGCCCGGCCCCCGCGACGAGCGGCGCCGTCCCGCCCCAGACGCCGCGCAGGGCGCCCCCGGCGGCGACGGCGAGCAGGACCAGGCGCACGACGCGGGTCACGGGGAACCGCAGCAGGCCGTGCCAGCCCCGGCGCCAACCGGGCCGGCGCGAGGGGCGTCGGCCGAGGCGCACCAGGGGCCGGTCGCGTGGCTGGTCGGCGGCGAGCTGGCGGCGCAGGACCAACACGGTGCGGATGTCCTGCAGGGTGGCGGCGAAGCGGATCTGGCCGACGAGTGCGGTGCGGCGCTCGGCCGCCTCGATCGACAGCCCGCCCACACCGACGAGGCCCACCGCCAGGAGCGCGGCGGCCACCAGCACCGCCCCCGCGGCAGCCACGTGCAGGCCGAGAGGGGCGAGCGCCAGCCAGCCCACGGCCCGTCCGGGTGAGGCCGGGACGGCCGCGCCGGCGATCTCGACCCCAGCGACGTCGAGCGCTGACCAGGCGATGAGGGTGGCCCCGAACGCGGTGGCCAGCGGACGGGGCACCCGGTGCCCGCTGGTGACCAGGGCGGCCCCGAGGCTGAGGGCGACGAGCGTGGCGGCGGCGAGGGCTCCAGCCGCGATCCACGCCGGCGCCGCCTCCGGGAAGCGCTGGTCGGCGAAGCGCCCGATGGCGGCCCCGGCGAGCAGGGCGACGAAGAGCCCGGAGCGCACCTGGCGCAGGGCCGGGCGCCGCAGGGCCCGTCCCCGGTCGACCGGGGCGAGCAGGATGTGGCGGACGTCGCCGGGCTCCACGGCCAGGGGCCCGCCGCGGCTTCCCGACCGCAGGCCCACGGCCACGGCGATTGCGGCGAGGAGGCCCACGACCGCCGGACCGTGACCGGTGACGTCGTCGACCTGGGCGGCGGTGAGCGGCGTGTCGCCGATCGAACCGGCCACCAGGGCCACCGAGATGGTGCCGAGGAGGGCCGCCACGTACACCCGGTACAGCGCGTCGACCCAGTGGACCTGGGCCACCCGCCGCCGCCGCCGGACCCGGCGCAGGGCCTCGAGGTGAGCGGGGTCGACGGGTAGGTCATCGACGGGCGCGTCCTCGTCGGAGGTCACGACGGCATCCGCAGGCACGACCGCCGACGCTAAGCCCCCGCCGGGCACCCCTCCCAGCCACTGCCGAGCGGCGGCCCCTGATGGCCGCGGCCGCGGCGTCCCTCGCCGAGCCGCTCGGGCGGCCGACCGGGCCCTCGCGGCGACCCCTCCTAGATTGGCGGCCCGTGGCCGCCTCCCCGCCAACCCAGCCCTCGTCAACGTTGCGGGCCGCTACCAAAGAGATGCACGTGGTCGCCGACTCGGTGATCGCCCGGAAGCTCGACGGCGATCGCGACGCCGACACCGAGGCCTGAAGCGACGGCGCCGTGCTCTGGGTCGTCGACGGCAACAACGTCATGGGGGCCGGAGCCGACGGGTGGTGGAACGACCCGTCAGCCGCCGCCGTGCGCCTGACCCAGGCCGTGGCGGAGTGGTGCCGCACCCACGACGCCGCCGTGGTCGTCGTGTTCGACGGCCGGCCCGAGGAGCGGCTCTCCGAGCTCGGCGGCGGCAACCTGGCGGTCGACTTCGCCCGACGCTCCGGGCGCGACGCGGCCGATGACCGCATCGTCGAGGTGGTCGAGGACCGGTTCGGTCGCGAGCGCGACATCACCATCGTCACCTCCGACAAGGGTCTGGTCGCCCGCCTCCCGCCGGGGGTCGCGACCGAGGGGGCGGGGCGGTTCCGGGAGCGCATCGGGCAGCCGGGCCGGGGCAGTCGCCGGTCGGGGGGCTGACGGCGCCGCGCCCGGCTGGCACGGGCGGCGTGGGCGTGCCACGTTGGGGCCACGCCGGGATCCCACGCCCTGCGTACCGGAGGACACCCGATGCTCACCGCCAAGAACCCCAACGAGTCCGATCGCGAGGCCGACGCCGCGTCCGCCGGTGAGGTCCAGCCCATGCTCATCGAGATCGACCACATCGCCATTGCCGTGCACGACCTGGGCGACGCCATCGACTCCTACCGTGACGCCTTCGGCGCCGTGGTCGACCACCGCGAGGTCGTCGACAGCGACGGGGTCGAGGAGGCCCTGCTGAAGGTGGCCGAGAGCTACGTGCAGCTCCTCGCCCCGACCCGCGACGACTCGCCGGTCGCCACGTACCTGGAGAAGAAGGGCGAGGGCCTCCACCACATCGCCTACCGGGTCGACGACTGCGCCACCGTGCTCGAGCACCTGAAGGCCCAGGGCCACAGGGTCATCGACGAGGTGCCGCGCCCGGGCAGCCGCGGCACCACCGTTGCCTTCGTGCACCCCAAGGCGATCCACGGCACGTTGATCGAGCTCGTCCAGGAGTAGTCCCGCCGGGCCCCGATCAGGCCCAGGCGGTCATGCGCCCTGGCGGCGGAACAGGGTGATCTTGTCCTCGCCCACCTTCTCGCGGAGCTCCGGGTCATCGATGCCGAGGCCCTCAGTGGGGGCGAGGCACAGCACGCCGACCTTGCCCTCGACCTCGTTGCGGTGGACGGCCAGCGCCGCGTCGCCGACCTCGGTCAGCGGGTGGACCCGGCTGAGCAGCGGCTGGACCTTTCCCTCGCACACGAGCCGGTTCGCCTCCCATGCCTCGCGGTAGTTGGCGAAGTGAGAGCTGACGATGCTCTTCAGCTTCATCCACAGGTGGCGGTTGTCGTATTCGATCATGTAGCCGCTGGTCGCCGCGCAGGTGACGATCTTGCCGCCCCGGGCGGTGACGAACACCGACGCGCCCATGGTGGAGCGGCCCGGGTGCTCGAAGACGATGTCGGGGTCGCGCCCGATGAGGCCGCGGATGTCCTTGCCCAGACGCCGCCACTCCTTCTCGTCCTGGGTGTGCTCGTCGGCCCAGAACGCGTAGCCGGCGGCCTTGCGGTCGATGGTGTGCTCACACCCCATGGCGTTGAGCAGCGCGGCGCGCTCGGGGGAGGACACCACGCCCACCGGCGTGCCCCCACCGTTCAGCACGTACTGGGTGGCGTAGCCGCCGATGCCGCCGGTGGCCCCCCAGACCAGGACGGCGTCGCCCTGCTTCATGCCCGCCGCGTGCTGCGAGACGATCATGCGGTAGGCGGTGGAGTTGCACAGGGCGTTGCACGCGGACTCCTCCCACGTGAGGTGGGTGGGCTTGGGCATGAGCTGGTTGGCCTTCACCACCGTGAGGTCGGCCAGGCCGCCGAAGTTGGTCTCGAAACCCCAGATCCGCTGGTTCGAGGCGAGCATCGAGTCGTTGTGGGCCGAGGGGTCCTGGTCGTCGACGTGGTTGCAGTGGATCGTGACCTTGTCGCCCGGCTTCCAGTTGCGCACCGCGGAGCCGACACCGACCACGACACCCGCGCCGTCGGAGCCGACGATGTGCTCGTCACGGCTGTGGCGGGCGCCCCACACCGACTCGCGGGCCAGGCGATCGAGGAAGCCGAAGGTGGGCAGCGGCTCGAAGATCGAGGTCCAGACCGTGTTGAAGTTGATGGCCGAGGCCATGACCGCCACGTAGACCTCGTCGGGGGCCAGCTCGGGGGTGGCGACCTCGTCGACGTGCAGCGACTTGCGCGGGTCCTTCTCCTCGGAGGCCACCCCGTCCCACATGCCGGTCTCGTCGCGCCGGACGAAGGCGGCCCGGTAGGACTCGGGGATGGCGAGACCGGCGATGTCGTCGCCCGAGGCTCCGGACGAGATGGCGTTCAAGATCTCCTGCATGGGCGGGAAGCCTAGGCGCCCCTCCCGGCCCCGCCCCAAGGGCCGAGGGCGCCCGGCCGGTGGGTCAGGGACCGAGGAACGAGGTGCCGCCCCAGACGAACTCGAGGGCTCCGGTCGACGGCGTCGACCACAGCAGGTCGTCGCGGCCGTCGTCGTCGAAGTCGCCGATCACGGGCTCGGGGGAGCCGTCGACCTGGAAGTCCCGGGAGCGGTGGCTGCGGTCGCCCTCGAAGTCCCAGCGGCGACCCGAGTTCGACCCGGCGTGGCCGATCACCTCGTCGCGCCCGTCGCCGTCGACGTCGCCCACCGCACCGGTGAGCTCGGCACCGATGTCGGTGGGCTGCGAGGAGAAGCGGCGTTCGCGCTCGGCCCACCACAGGCGGCCGGGGGAGGTCCCCGATCCGACCCAGATCAGGTCGTCGCGGCCGTCGCCGTCGAGGTCACCGACGAGCGGTCGGTCGAGGTCCGGCGTCGACACCGAGGTGGTGGAGAACGTGCGGTCCGCTCGGCCCCACCAGATGAGGTCGTCCCCCGGCCCCGTCTGGTGCCAGAGGATGTCGGCCCGGCCGTCGCCGTCGAAGTCGCCCGCCACCGGCTCGTGGGTGCCCGGCGGGGGTCGGACGCCGACGTTGACCGGGTTGCCGGTCGGCGAGGTCCACCACATCCGGCTGATCTGATCGGGCTGGTACCAGACGATGTCGGCCCGGCCGTCGCCGTCGAAGTCCCCCGACACCGGGCGGGTCGAGTCCGGGGCGTCCTGGCGGCGGTAGACGGTGCGACGCCGGTTTCCGGCCAGGAACGACACCTGCATGTCGGGCGCGGTGCCGGGTGCGAAGAAGGTGAGGTCGTCGTGGCCGTCGCCGTCGAGGTCCGAGGCGATCGGTGTGGTGCTGGGCACCCCCCACGGCGGGCGGGACGGCCGGTCCGGGGCGGCGGGCTGCGCGCCGGGGCCGTCGGGGTTCACGATCGCGATCACCTCGGTGTCGAACTCGAGCCCGCTGCGGTAGCTGCCGCGCATCCAGATGAGGGCCCAGTTCCCGTCGCGGGGGTTGGGCACGATCGGCCGCACGTTGTCCTCGCGGGAGTCGCGCGTGACCGCGGTCCAGGTCCACGTGGCGCCGCCGTCGGTGGTGCGTCCCTCGTAGATCTCGTGGTGCACCTTGCCGTCGGCCGCTGAGCGCAGGAGCTCACCGGTCGCGGGGTGGGAGTCGGTCGAGAGGAACACCCGGTCGGGGTCCGACGGGTCGATGGTGCTGAGGCCGGTGTAGTGGACCTGGTCGCCGACCTCGGCTCCCGCATCGCCCATCAGCCGTTGCTGCCAGGCGGTGCCGTCCCAGCGGGCGTAGCGCGCCTCGTGGCGCCGGTAGCGGAACTCGCGCCGGGGATGACCGGGGACGGTGGTCGAGAACGTGACCACCGGGTTCCCGTTGGCGTCAAGGGCGATGTCGGACCCCCACGCATCGGTCTGGCGGTCGGCGCGGGCCGCCGTGCCCGAGAAGACCAGGGAGAGGTCGACCGGGTCGACCGGGTCGCCGAGGGTGGCGAGCCGGGTGCCGTCGGGGCGGTGGATGGCGTCGTCCTCGATGTAGCCCCCGTAGAGCGAGGTGCCGTCGAAGTTGGCCGGGTGCCCGTTGGTGATGACGAACGAGATGCGCTTCTGACCGTCGGAGACCATGCGGATGTAGGCGCGGAAGGGGGTGAAGATGCGCCCCCGGTTGGTCCAGGTCCGGCCCTGGTCGTCGCTGGTGATCAGGTGCAGTGTCTCTCCCGCGCTGCGGAAGATGTTGTAGACCCGGCCCCGACCGTCGTTCTCCTGGGCCAGGAACGCCAGGTTCGAGTAGGTGACCCCGGAGTTGCGCCCCAGGGCGCCGTCGTAGGCCGCGGCCTCAGGCCGCAGCATCGGCGGGTCGGGCACCCACCCGAGGCCCTCCTCCTCGAGGTTCGCCTGGTAGATGTTGGGATCCGAGGAGTGGCTCGTGGCCAGGGCCAGGGTGCGCTCGGGCAGCTCGAGGAGGGCCGCCGCGTTGTGGTCATCGGAGGCCAGGCCCTTGCGCACGACGTCGGTCCACGTGGCGTCGGTGCGCAGATCGAGGCTGGTGACCTCGGTGCCCCCATCGCGCGCCTCGCCGTCGGTGCCGGTGCGGTCGGCGACGCTGGTCACCATCAGCCGACCGTCACGGGTGAAGATCGCCCGCTCGTCCTGGAACCAGCTCCAGGCTCCGTTGTCGTTCAGGAGGGTCACCGGCGCGTCGGCCAGGGGCGAGGAGGCGCCGGCCGCCGACGGTTCCGGTCCGTCGGGGGACTCGGATCCGGGCGCGTTCGCGGTGAGGTGGGCGACGAGCAAGGCGGCGACGACGGCGCCCACACCGATGCCCCCTGCGAGGACGCTCCGTCTGCGACCCCCCGTCGGGGTCCAGGGCGTGGGCACGACGCCCAAGGGTAGGAGGTGCCCCCGCCGTTGTCCGGGCGGGCGCCGCCGGTGCCATCACGCGGGGCGCGCCGGGTCGCCCGTCGCCCATCGTCTCCAGCGCCCGGCGCGCGCCGCCCTACCCCCTCGACCGGATCAGCCCTACCATGGGGGCGTGACCGTGGCGCGAATGGAGGGGCCAAACCCTCACATCCCGGTCCCTTGGGGCCGATCACCAGTCGTGTCACCTCGGTGGCGTTCGTCAGACCGCCCGAGGCGGGCCGCACGACTTCAGGGAGAGACATGACCGGCAACGAGACCCGACTGGGACCCGACGACCTCGTCGGGCGAGACTTCGCCATCGGCCTGCGCGGCTACGACCGCGACGAGGTGGACACCTTCCTGGCCCAGGCCGCCGACGCATGGCGGGCATCGATGTCGTCCGCCCCGCCGATCAACGGCCTGTCGTCGTCTGCCATGGCCGCGCTGGCTGAGGCCGACGGTCCGGAGCCCGCGGGCGCGGCACCGTCGGGCGACGAGGCGGTCGACCCCTTTGTGGCACCGGTCGCCTCCGACCCCTTCGCCGCACCGGTCGCCCCTCCGAGCGATCAGCCGGCAGAGCCTGCGCTCTTCGAGCCGGTCGTCGTCGAGGAGCCCGCCCCGGCCGCCGAGCCCGAGCCGGCCCCGGCCCCCACCGCCGCTCCGGCGACCGACGGCGTCGTCGTGGTCACCCGCGCCGAGGCCGACCGCGACCGCACGGCCGCCTACGCCGAGCGCAAGGCCGCCGAGCTCGACCGGGCTCAGGCCCGCACCGAGCTGGCCCAGGCCCAGGAAGATGCGCTCCACGTCGTCGACCAGGCGCAGCGCCGGGCCGATGTCATGCTCACCGGTGCCCGCGACAACGCCCGGTCGGAGGCCGAGGCCGTCCTCGAGGACGCCCGGTCCCGCCTGACCCCGCTGCTCGAGGAGGAGCGCGCCGTGCGCGCCCGCCTCACCCGCATCCGCAGCGAGCTCGACGCCATCACCAGCGGCGGCACCGAGGCACGGGCGCCGGAGCTCCCTGATGCGGCCGCCGTGGTCACCGCCACCGAGGACTCCCCCGAGACCCCCGAGGCCCCGTTCCCCGTCGGCTACGGCTCGGTCTCGGTCGGCTAGCAGCCGCACCCGGCTCGGCCATTGGGCGGGCGATCCGGGCTCCCCGTAGGCTCGGGTCGTCAAACAGCCGTCTGCCTCCACGGGAGTCCCCATGGCCGGATCCGTCATCCTCAGCGGTGCCCGCACCCCGATCGGGAAGCTGTCCGGGGCCTTCGCCTCCTTCAGCGCCACCGACCTCGGGGCCAAGGCCATTCGCGCCGCCCTCGAGCGCGCCGGGGTGCCGGCCGAGGAGGTCGACTACGTGTTCATGGGGCAGGTGCTGCAGGCCGGCGCCGGCCAGATCACCGCCCGCCAGGCCGCCGCCGGGGCCGGCATCCCCATGACCGTGCCCGCGACCACCATCAACAAGGTGTGCCTCAGCGGTCTCAGCTCGATCTTCCTGGCCGACCTGCTGATCCAGTCCGGCCAGGCCGACATCGTGGTCGCCGGCGGCATGGAGTCGATGACCAGCGCCCCCTACCTCCTCCCGGGGGCCCGGGCCGGCTACCGCATCGGTGACCAAAAAGTCGTCGACTCGATGATGTACGACGGCCTCTTCTGCGCCTTCGACCAGGTGGCCATGGGGGCCGGCACCGAGAAGTACGCGGCCTCGGCCGAGATCGACCGGGCCCCACAGGACGACCTGGCGGCCGCCTCTCACCAGCGGGCGGCGGCGGCGGCCAAGAACGGCCTCTTCGATGAGGAGATCGTGGCGGTGGAGGTGCCCCAGCGCAAGGGTGACCCGGTCGTCGTCGGCACCGACGAGGGCGTCCGGGGCGAGACCACGGCCGACAGCCTGGGCAAGCTGCGCCCCGCCTTCGACAAGTCCGGCAACATCACCGCCGGCAACGCCAGCCAGATCAGCGACGGTGGCGCGGCAGTGATCGTCGCCTCGCGGGCCGCGGCCGAGCGCATCGGCACTGCGCCCCTCGGGGAGATCGTCGGCTACGGGCAGGTGGCCGGGCCCGACCCGTCGCTGCTGACCCAGCCCTCGCGCGCGATCCGCGACGCCCTCGGGCGCAGCGGCACCGACCTGGGCGACATCGAGCTCTTCGAGCTGAACGAGGCCTTCGCCGCGGTGGGCCTGGCCTCGATGGCCGATCTCGGCATCTCCGACGACGTGGTGAACGTCAACGGTGGCGCCATCGCCCTCGGCCACCCCGTCGGCATGTCCGGCACCCGACTGGCCCTCACGCTCCTCCTCGAGCTGGCCCGCCGGGGCGGCGGCCTCGGCGCCGCGGCGCTCTGCGGCGGCGGCGGGCAGGGCGATGCCCTGCTGGTGCGCACCGTCGCCTGATCGCGCTCCTCGATCACCAGGGCCCGCTCCACCCGGGTGTGGCTCCTCGGCGGGCGACCTTCGGAGGCACCCCCTCGGTGTGACCCTCGAGCAGCTCTCTCTGTCGCTGTTCTTCCCCGCAGATGTCACCACCGACGCGCTGCTGGCCGAGGCCGCAGCCGTCTCCGCCGCCGGTTGAGGAGCCGGGAAGCCGGGAGCCGGACTCAGGACATCGCCCGCAGGACGAGCTGGGTCTGGGTCACCTTGGCCACCAGTCGGGACTGGGCGGTGACCTCCGTCTCCACCACGATCGTCGTGGACCCGACGTGCAGGGCCTCTGCCGTCGCAACCACCTCACCGCCGCGGACACCACCCAGAAAGTTGGTCTTCGACTCCAAGGTTGAAGTGCCCAGACCACCGCGCGGCAAGCTCAAGGCTGTCGAGCCGTTGATCAGATCGGTCAACACCTGACCGCCGGCAACGCCAGCCAGCGCGCTCCTCGCTCACCCCTCTCACCTGATCGGGGAACCAATGTGTCACCGCCGGGGTGGCCGGGTACCGTCCTTCTCACGCCGGCGCACCCTCCCGGCACCCCTCGCTCGGGGCATCGCTTCCATCAACGGTGGGCCGGTTTGACCGCCCGCACCCGACTCGCCGGGAAGCGTTGCCCCGAGTGTCCGTTTCTCCGGTGATCCTGGTTCGGGTGATCCTGGCCGCTGGCAGACACAGTCAGTCGAGCACGTCTCGACGGCCCTCCAGGGCCCGGCCCAGGGTCAGTTCATCCGCGTACTCCAGGTCCCCGCCCACCGGCACGCCGCTGGCGATGCGGGTGACCCTGAGGGGGACGTCCTTCACCATCCGGGCGAGGTACATGGCGGTGGCCTCCCCCTCGACGTTGGGGTTCGTGCAGAGGATCAGCTCGGTGATGTCCTCGGCCCCGATGCGGGCGAAGAGCTCCTTCACCCGCAGCTGATCGGCGCCGATGCCCTCCAGCGGGTTCATGGCCCCGCCGAGCACGTGGTAGCGGCCCTTGAACTCGTGGGTCTTCTCGACGGCCACCACGTCACGAGGCTCCTCGACCACGCAGATGATCGACGGGTCGCGACGGTCGTCGTTGCAGATGTCGCACAGCGTGTCGGAGGCCACGTTGAAGCAGCGCTCGCACCACGACACCCGCGCCTTGGCCTCGGTGATGGCCGAGGCCAGCCGAAGGGCGTCGTCGCGAGGCAGCTTGAGGAGGTGGAAGGCAATGCGCTGGGCCGACTTGGGCCCGATGCCGGGCAGGCGGCCCAACTCGTCGACGAGGTCCTGGACCGGGCCGGTGTAGACGGCCATCGGCTGCGCTCAGCCCCCGCCGGAGGCGCGCCGGGGCGCGACGCTCACGCGCCGCCGCCGAGGAGGTCGCCCAGACCACCCATCGACTGCTCGCGGAGCTCGACGACGCGGGCGCTGGCATCGTGCAGGGCTGCGAGCACGAGGTCCTCGAGCATCGCCACGTCGGTCGGGTCGACCGCCGCAGGATCGATGGTGACCGATCGGAACTCACCGGTGCCGGTGACCGTGACGCGCACCGCGCCGCCCCCGGCCATGCCTTCGAGCACGGTCTCGGCCGCCGCCTCCTGGGCCGCCGCCATCTGCTGCTGCATCTGCGTGGCCTGCTCCATCAGGTTGCCGAGGTCGAGGCCCCCGCCGCCGAGCAGCTCCCCGAGGTCGAGGGCATCCTCGTCGCCTCCGAGGGGCCTCACGGGCGTCTCGTCGGCCCCGATCAGCTCGGCCGGGATCGAGGGCCCCGACGCGGTCGGCGCCGAGTCCTCGGCGTCGTCATCGGGGCGGGGGGCGTCAGACATGGATACGGCCTTTCGGGACGGTGGAGGGGAACGACGGGGCGGTCACGGGTCGACGACCCGGGCGCCGGGGAAGGCCTCGGTGACGCGGTCGACACCGGAGACTTGCTGGGTGGGCGCATCGACGAGGGCGTCCATGTCGATGGCCTCGGGCGCCTCGTCTGTCGCCGCCGACGAGGTCGGGTGCGCCAGGCCCGCTCCGACCGGCCCGGGACCGACATCGTCGCCTCCCACGACGAGCGAGAGGCGCTGGGGACGGCCGAACGCCTCGGCCAGGGCGGTCTCGACCTCCGACCGCTTCTGTGCGCAGCGGTCGAGGTGGGTCTGGTTCGGCAGTCCGATGGTGATCGACGCGTCGTCGGCCCCGGTGACCTGACCCAGCTTGTAGAGGGCCTTGGTCATGCCCTTGAGGCGGGGGATCACCTCATCGGCCCACACCTGTGTCGGGTCAGAGGCGGCGGCCATGGGAGCGGGCGGTGTGTCGTCGGGATCGCCGGGCGCGTCGTCTGCGGCTGCAGTGGGGGCGTCGGCCTCCTCGGCGGCGGGGGGCGCATCGTCTGCGGCGGAAGGCGAGGCGGCGGCGGTCGGAGCCGGCGGCGCGACGCGGGCCGGGGGCGGTGGTGCCGGGGCGGTGCGCGCCGGGGGCGGTGGGGCCGGGGGCATGGATCGACCCACCGCGGGGGTGGGCGTCGAT
>NZ_DATLXO010000176.1:0-22597 GCF_035575815.1 Iamia sp. | reverse complement strand
GATCGGGAGACCGCCGCCGGGGCTCTGCGCGCCGCCCGCCAACGCGGCGCGCGCGCCTCCGAGGCAGCCACGACCGAGGCCGTCGTCGCAACCGACCGCCGCAACCCGGTGGTCCCCGATCCCGACGTGGTGGCCGCCGCCGCCGAGCACCGGGAGGCCGCCCGCGCCGCCCACGCCGCGGCCGTCGCCGCCCAGGCCGAGGCCCAGGACATCCGGGACCGCGTGCGGCGCGAGGGCGCAGGGGGCGATCTCGATGACCTGCGCGCCGAGCTCGCCGTGGCCGAGCGGGAGACCGCCGAGATGGCACCGGCGGCCGTGGTCCCCGAGGAGGAGCGTCGAGCCCTCGCCGATCGGCGCGCCCGCATCGCGGCTCAGATCGACGCCCTCGAGCTGGTGCCGACCTCCCGGGTGGCGGCCGCCCTGGTCGGCGTCGACCAGCACGGCGGCATCGCCGCGGTCGAGGCCGGCCAGGTCGCGGTCGAGTGGGAGCGCGTCCGCGAGCTCGTGGCTGACGCCGTGACCGCTCCGCCCCCCACCTCGACACCGGAGACCGACGCGCCGTCTGCGGCGGCCAGCGGCATCTTCTCCCGTCCCGGCGCCGGGCCGGCGCCCGCCGACCCGGCGCCCGCCGGCCCGGCCGAGCTCTCGGCGGGCACCGTGTCCCGGCTCCGGATCGCCCGGGAGCGGGTCACCGTCGCCCGACGAACCCTCTCCGAGGCCAGCGGTGCCTGGGCCCTCGACCCGCGGGAGGTCGAAGCCCTCGAGGCCGCCCACGCCGAGGTCCTCGCCTCGTGGGAGGGCAGTGAGCGCCGCATCGGCGTGGGCAAGGCGCGTCGTCGCCTGGAGGAGGCCCAGCTCGCCGAGCGCGAGGTCCTCGCCCGCATGGGCTTCGCCAGCTACACGGAGTTCATGGTGTCAGGCCGGGCGTCGGGCATGCCCTCGCACCTCGACGCCGAGGCGGCCCGCCGGGCCCTCACCGACGCCGAGGCGGGCCTCGCCGCCGCCGAGGCCGACGCCGAGTCCGAGCTCGTGGCCGCCCGCGAGGCCGATGCCCTCGCGGCCCGGGCCGCCGCCCCGGCCCCGGTGGACCCGGCGTGGGATCCCGATGCCGCCAAGGGCCGCCTGGTGGCCACCCTCGGCGCCCTGCGGGCGCGCGCCGCGGAGCTGCTGGGCGAGGACCCCGGTGACGACGTCGCCGAGCGTCTCCGCGAGCGCATCGCCACCGATCCCCTCTCCGATCTCCGCATGGCCCTCGACGAGGTCGGACTGCCCCTCGGGCAGGTCCTCTCCCGCGACGACGTGCTGGCCCGGGCGCGGGCCTGGGTCGCCGAGCAGGACGACGCCGCCGGCCGCCGGGCCACCCTCGCCGGCGAGCGGGTGGAGGTGGAGGACCAGCTGGCCCGCCTCGATGCCGCCGAGGGCGCCCGGGTGGCCTGGGAGGCGCTCGTGAGCCACCGCGACGAGCTGCGGGCCCGCATCGCCGAGATCGCCTCGGCCCGCACCGCGCTCGAGGCCGCCGACGAGCGCATCGAGCGCGACGGCTCCGAGGTGGCCCGCGCCGCGGCGGAGCAGGCCGATGCCGAGCGAGCCCTCGCGGATGCGAGCGAAGCCGGATCGCCAGTGGCGCCGCCGACCGTGGGTGCGGCGGTCGACGTCGACCTGCCCCTGCTCGAGGCCGACGCCCGCGACGCGCAGACGGCGCTCGACGTCGCCGTGGCCCACCTGCTGCCCGCCGAGGGGCGAGCTGCCCGCCCCGCTCCCGACGCCGACGCCGACGCCGACGCCGACGGTGAGCTGGGACGGTCCGAGGCGCGCGTGACCCTGGCCCGCATGCACCTCGACGGCCTCGAGGCGGTCCGCGCGGTGCGGACCGCGCCGGAGACCAGACCGCCGGCTGTCGACGTCGACGTCGACGTCGACGTCGACGCCGACGCCGACGCCATGGTCTGGCAGATCCTGGCTCGGCTGGCGTCCCAGCGCGAGGCCGCCGTCGCCGGTGGCCCGGGCCCGGCACCGCTGGTGCTCGACGAGCCGTTCGGATCGCTCACCACCGTTGACGCCGTGCGGGTGTGCGAGGCGCTCGTCGGCCCGGCCTCCGCCGTGCAGACCGTCCTGCTCACCGACCGACCCGATGTCCTCGACTGGGTGCGCGACAACGACCCGGCCCTGGTGGGGGCGGTCACCGCAGCATCGCTCGCGCTCAGCCCCCGGCCCTGAACGGCGGGATGCGCGCCGCCGGCGACGGAGTCCTGGGATCCGGCACCGTTCACGGCTCGTCGCGAGCGGGCATCGGCCCGGTTGCCTACCATCGGAACGACCGACGACCATACGGAGGTTCCGTGACTGCGATCACCGAGGACACGTTGCGCACCCTGGCCAGCTTCGAGGCGGAGGGAACCCCGGTCACCAGCTGCTACCTGGACGTCGACGGACGGCGATTGCTCACCCCGCGAGACGTCGAGCAGGAGCTCGACGCGCTGCTGCGCCCGGCCCGCGCCCGGGCCGACGGCACCTCGTCGGTGCATGCGGACCTTGACCGCATCGAGGGCTACGTGCGCGCCGGGTTCGACCGCTCCCGCGTGCGGAGCCTGGCCCTGTTCTCCTGCTCGGGCCGCGACCTGTGGCATGTCGTGCCCCTCCCGGTCCGGGTCCGCAGCCGCGTCGTGGTCAACGACATGCCGGCCCTCGGCCAGCTCGAGGCCATCGCCGAGGAACAGAGCCGCTTCGGTGTGCTGCTCGTCGATCGCCAACGGTCCCGCATGTTCATCTTCGAGCTCGACGAGCTCGTCGAGCGCACCGAGGCGGTCGACGAGCTGCCCCGCGACTACGACACGAGGGGCGAGCGCGAGCGAGGCGACATCTCGGGCCACGTCGACGCCCTCGCCTCCCAGCACGTCCGCAACGCCGCCGCCCTCGCCTTCTCCGTCTACCAGCAGCACGGCTTCGAGCACCTCTGCCTCGGCGCCCCCGATGACCTCGTGAGCGAGCTGGAGGGGGCGCTGCACCCCTACCTCCGCGAACGCAACCGCGGTCGCATCAACGTCACCCCGCAGGCCTCGATCGGCGCCATCGGCAAGGCCGCGGCCGAGGTCGAGGAGGCCACCGAGCGAGCCCGGGAGGGCGACCTCGTGGCCCGGCTGCTCGATGTGGTCGGCGCCGGGGGCCGGGCCGTGACGGGCCTGGAGGCCGTGCTCTCCGCCCTGTCCGAGCGGCGCGTCGAGCACCTCATCGTGTCCCACGAGTACGAGGTAGAGGGTTGGCGCTGCACCACCACCGGTGCCCTCTTCGCCGTGCGGCCGCACGGCGACGACGCCAGCACGCTGCACCACGTCGACGACGTGGTCGAGGAGGCCATCGACCACGCCCTGGCCCAGCGGGCCAAGGTGGAGATCTGCGTGGCCAACGCAGACCTCGACGTGCACGGGCGCGTCGGCGCCCTGCTCCGCTACTGAGCCCGGCCACGCCCCCGGGCGCCCCCCTCGTCATCGGGCTCGACCTGGGTGGCACCAAGCTGCTCGGGCTCGCCCTCGACCCCGACCACGCCGGCTCCGAGCCCCTCGCGGAGCGCAAGGTGCCCACCCCGAACGGCACCGGCGCGGTGCTCGACGCGCTGGCGGACCTGGCGGCCACGCTCCGCGACGAGGTGCGCGACGACACCGGTCGCGACGTGCGGTCCGTCGGCCTCGGCGCACCGGGTCTCGTCGATCGGGCCGGCACGTTCCGCTTCGGGCCCAACCTCCCGGGTGTGGTCGGCGTGGCCCTCGGTGCCGAGCTCGGCGAACGGCTGGGTCTTCCCGTCGTCGTCGACAACGACGCCACGTGCGCAGCATGGGGCGAGCACGAGCGCGGTGCGGCCCGGGGCCGCAACCACTCGTTGCTCATCACCCTCGGCACCGGCATCGGCGCCGGGATGACCATCAAGGGCGAGATCCTCCGGGGCGCCTACGGCTTCGCCGGCGAGCCCGGCCACATGGTGGTCGACCCCGCCGGCCCGGAGTGCCCCTGCGGTCGTCGAGGGTGCTGGGAGCGCTACGCCTCGGGTACCGGCATGGGGTGGCTGGCGCGCGAGGCGGTCCGCACGGGTGCGGCCCCGGCCGATGCGGGCTTCGTCGCCCACGCCGGGGGCCGAGTCGGCGACGTCACCGGCGAGCACGTCGCCGCCGCCGCCAGGTCGGGAGACGAGGCCGCCCGGGCCGTGCTCGACGTCTTCGCCGACTGGTTGGCCCTCGGCCTGGCCAACCTCGTCAACCTCCTCGACTCCGAGGTCATCGTCATCGGTGGGGGCGTCTCCTCCGACGCCGATCTCTACCTCGACCGCACCCGCGCCCGGGTCCGCGAGCTGGCCCTGGGCGGCGATCGGCGCACCCGGGTGCCGATCGTCGGTGCCCTCCTCGGTGAACGGGCCGGTGCCGTGGGCGCCGCCCTGCTCGCCGCCCTCCGCACCTGACGAGCCTGCCTCGCGCCGCCCTGAGCGCTCGTGGGCAGCGGCGACAGTGGCTGCGGATCGGTCCCGGTGGGTCGACGGAGCACACGGTGACGAGGGTGCCGGTGGGTCGCCGCCCATTCAGGCCTCGGACACTCTTCGTGCTGACATTCTATCTAGGAGCACTGTCCGTGTTATCTTTGGTCCATGGACCACGGACAGTCACGATTTCGGCCGGCTCTACGACTCTGCGTCATCACCGCACGCGGGAGGGCCACCGGGAAGACACGCCCGAAGAGCCCGGTCCGAGGGGCTGCGACCGGGCATGGCGCCCGCCGCCTGCTGGGCCCGCCCGTCCTCGTGCTGGCGGTCGTGGCGGCGGTCGCATGGGCCGGTGACCCGGCGGCGGCGGTGACCGAAGGACCCGTCGCCACGCCGACCGACCAGGCGGGCGAACCGGCGCAGGACGAGCAGCTCACGCCGGAGCCGACCGAGGTCCCGGCCCGTCGGTCCTACTCCGACCAGATCGCCCGGGAGACGAGCCCGCGCTCAGGGGAGCCGAACCAGCGGTCAGGGGAGACGAACGAGCGGTCAGGGGCGACGGGCGTCGTCCCCAACCTGCCGTACAGCAACTGGTCGTGGGCCGAGTCGGGCTACGCGGAGATCAGCGAGACGCTGACGGTCGCCGACGCCGACCCGCGAGGTCACTACTACTGGGCCCACTCGTTCGTCCTGCAGGGAGGCGACCAGGGCTATTCGGGACTGCAGGTCGGTTCTGCGCCCCAGGGCACCAAGATCGCCCTGTTCGCCATCTGGGGGGCCACCGCGGCTGAGGGCCCGAGCTGTCGGACGTTCGACGACGAGGGCAGCGGCTGGACCTGCCGCATCGACCCGTACCAGTGGGTGGCCGGTCGGCCCTACGAGCTGCGCACGATGCGTGACGAGATCACGGCCGAGGGCACGTGGATCAAGGGGACGATCATCGACACCGTCACCGGGGCCGTCACCGTGATCGGCCGGATCCGGGTGCCCCCGACGTGGGGCGACATGGTGGGCTTCAGCTCGTGGACCGAGTGGTTCGGGCCGGGGCTACCGACGTGCGACGCCTTCCTGCGGTCCCGGGTGGCATGGGACGAACCCCGTGCGATCGCAGAGGACGGACGGATCGACGCCCCCGCGCTGCGCAGTGGGATGGTCGGAGGCACGAACCCGATCCAGGCCTGTCCGAGCGACACGTTCATCACCGCCGGCGCTCAGGGGGCCGACATCCAGACCATCACGCCCACCCCGTGGGCCCCGTTTGCGTCGTGGTCGACCCTGGTGGATCGCCAGTACCAGGACGTCGTCGGGCGAGCGCCGAGCGCGGCTGAGCGGGCGAGCTGGATCCCGGACCTCACCTCCGGTGGCCGTCGACCCGGTGAGGTCGTCGCCGCCCTGCGCCGGTCACGCGACAACGCCACCTTCGTGGACCCGGTCGCCCGGCTGTACCGCGCGTACTTCCAGCGGCAGCCTGACCCGGGAGGCCTCGTGTATTGGGCGGACCAGCGCCGTCGGAGCCGCCGATCGCTCGTCGCCGTCTCGTCGTCCTTCGCCCTGTCGCCGGAGTTCACGAGGACCTACGGCGGACTCAGCGACTCGAGGTTCGTCGACCTCGTGTACCGGAACGCGCTGGGGCGATCGGGTGATGCCGAAGGGAGGACGTACTGGACCGGTGAGCTGGCGTCGGGGAGACGGAGCCGGGGGGCGCTCATGGTGGGCTTCTCGGAGTCGGCCGAGCACCGCAACGCTCAGGCCGCCACCATCGACGCGTCGCTGCTCCACATCCTGATCCTCGGTCGGGCGCCGACGGCGGCGGAGCTCGAGGCCACGAGCGACGCCGTGCGCCAGGGGAGGTCGTGGGCGACGCTCGCCCACACCCTGCTCGTCTCAAGTGAGTACGGGCGCCGCATCTCCGGCTGACGGACGGCGGATGCGGATCAGACGGGCTCGACCCGGACCCGGTGATCGGCGACGGCGGCGAGAGCCCTGCACACTCGGGCCTTCTCTAGGCCTCGAGTCGCCTCAGGGCCAGCTCAAGCACGTCGGCGCGGCTGCGCGCGCCGTGATCGGCGGCGATGAAGTGGTTGCCGATCGCCAGCGAGAAGGCGAGCATGCAGCGGGCCTCGACATCCTCCTCGTCGGTGCAGAAGGTACCGAACAGCGAGCGCAGGTAATCCATTCGCCGGCTGTCGACGCGTCGGAGGCGATCGGCGACCGTCTGCTCGCGCCGGGACCAGTCGCGGACTGCGAGGTCGATCGCCAGCAGCCCGTCGCTGGAGAAGGTGAGCGCGCCCGCCCGCCGCGCCTTGGCCCTGGCGTCCCCGCCCTCGCTCTCGACGCGCTCGATCACCTCATCGGTGCTCCTCCGCTCCCATGTGTCGAGCATCTCGTCGAGCAGCGCGCGCCGGTCGTCGAAGTGCCAGTAGAAGCCGCCCTTGGTGACGCCGAGCGCTTGGGCCAGCGGCTCGATCCGGACGGCGTCCGGCCCGCCGGCGGCAAGGGCCCGCAGCCCCTCATCGATCCACTCGCGGCGAGGCGTGCGGGTGAGGGCCATCGCCCATCTCTATCGCGTCCCGCGCCGCATTGACACCGCCGTGGTTGGTCCCTATTCTGTTTCCATACGCTACCGTATAGAAGGACGTCCGCCAATGAGGCTCCCGAACACCGCGCACATCTCCCGGCCTGGCGGATCCACGAGCTCACCCGCGACTTCCGGCTCGAGGACGTGTGGGCGCTGCCGACGCCGGGCGGCCCGGACGACTTCCCTCGGCTGGTGAATGGGGCGATGGCCTCGCTCGACCCGTCGCAAGGCTCCTCCCTCGCCGCCCGCACGCTCTGGGCGATCCGGTGGAAGGTCGGGGAGCTGCTCGGTTGGGACGGCCCGGACGCGGGCCACGGCTCGGAGCGGCCGACGATCCGCGACCGGTTGCCGGCGGATCTGCGCGACGCCCCGTCCGGCCCGGACGCGCTCCATGTCACCTCGGTCTACCTGACCGACGACGAGTGGGCCGCGGAGATCGTCAACCGGACCGTTCACGGGATCATGCACATGGGCTGGGTCCCAGACGGGACCGGCGGCTACCGCGGCCAGATGGCCGTCCTCGTGAAGCCGAACGGACTGCTCGGGACCGGTTACATGGCCGCGATCAGGCCGTTACGGCACCTGATCGTGTACCCGCCGATACTGCGACAGATGGGGCGGGACTGGCGTACCGACGCCGGCGCCGCAAGGAACGGCTTGAAAGCAAACACCACGATCCGGGCCGCGAGCCCGGAAGGAGGTTCAGCACACCATGCCGATGTGTGACGCATACATCCCCGACGGCGCTCTCTCACCCAGCGCGGAGCGCGAGCTGTTGGGCAAGATCACCGATCTGCTGCTCGAGCAAGAGGGAGTTGACCCGACCAACGAGAGGGCCCGAGCGATCGCATGGGTCTCCGTCCTCCGTCACGAGATCTACGTCGCCGGCGCCCCGGCGCAGGTGCCGCACTACCGCTTCGTCTGCTATGTTCCCGAGGGTCAGTACAACGACGAGCGCCGTGCCGCGGTGACGGCGGCGATGACCCGGGCCGTGGTCGAGGCAGAGGACGGGTCCTGGCCGGATCCCGAGCGCCGCGTGTGCATCTTCACGCACGAGGTCAAGGACGGCACGTGGGGCGGTGCGGGCATGATCCTCAGGCTCCCGGACATCTACGAGTTCGTCTTCGGCGACAAGGGTCGCCAGGAGGCCGAGCAGGTGCTCGCGGTGCGCCGGCGACAAGAGGCCGAGCTGCTTCTCGCCGCCGCCGGCGACCGAGCCGTCCCGTGAGCGTCCATAGCCCGACGCTTCCCCCCGGCCAACGCCTCATCGGTGGGTTCCCGCGCTTCGGGACGCACCTCCAACGACCCGCTCCCGCTGTCCCCAGCGATCCTGTGATCCAGATCAGCGGCGCCGTGGCCAAGCCCTTCGCCCTGCCACTGGCCGCACTCGCGACGCTTCCCCGCCGAGAGCTCACCGCCGACTTCCACTGCGTGGCCGGGTGGTCAGCCACCAACCTGCACTGGGAGGGAGTCGCGTTCGAGACCTTCTATCGCATGATCATCGAGCCGTCGGTGCAACCAGACACGTCGGTCACCCATCTCGTCTTTCGCGGTCTCGACGGCCACCGGTCGGTCGTGTCGATCGAGGACGCCCTGGCCGAGGACGTGCTCATCGCAGAGCGGCTCGATGCCCGTCCGCTCGACGGTGACCATGGCGCGCCGGCCCGACTGGTCAGCCCCGACCAGTACGGCTATGTCAGTACCAAACACCTCTGTCGCATCGAGCTCCACACCGCCGAGCCGACAGGCGTCCACACATCTCCGGCGATGCGTTTGCTCGCGCCCCACCCGCGGGCGAGGGTCTGGGAGGAGGAGCGTCATCGCCTCCTCCCCGCCTGGCCGCTGCGGCCCGTCTACCGGCTCCTCATCCCGCCCATAAAGTTCCTCAGCGCTCGCGGCAGCCGGAGCAGTCGCACCCCACCGGCGCCGTCGTGACTGAGCCTCCCCCGGCCCCTCAAGGTGTGTGGTAGCCGGTGTCGATGGCGCGCTGCCGGCTGCGGGCGATCTCGGCCCAGGCCGCGTCCGCGCCCTCGAAGCCCCGGGTGCTGGAGAACTTGTCGGGCTCGAGCGCCTTGTAGGCGTCGAAGAAGTGCTGGATCTCGTCGGTCAGGTGGTCCGGGAGGTCCCCGATGTCGGCGATGTGCTCCCAGCGGGGATCGCCGGCGAAGACGCAGATGATCTTGGCGTCGGGCCCGGCGTCGTCCTCCATCCAGAAGATGCCGACGGGGCGCGACCGCAGCACGCAGCCCGGGAAGGTCGGCTCGTCGAGGAGCACGAGGGCGTCGAGCGGGTCGTCGTCCTCGCCGAGGGTGCCGTCGACGAACCCGTAGTCGGCGGGGTACACCATGGCCGAGAACAGCCGCCGGTCGAGGCGGATCCGGCCGGTGACGTGGTCCATCTCGTACTTGTTGCGGCTGCCGCGGGGGATTTCCACGGTCACGTCGATGGCCCGGTCGTCGGGCGGGGTCGTCTCGGTGCTCATGGGCCGATCTTCGCAGGCGCCCAGCCGGGGTGGGGCGCCCCGGATCGCACGCGGGCCGGGCCCGGGCCCACAGGTAGGGTGCGCCGATGGAGTTCCGCCGGATCTCGTCGCTGCCCCCGTATGTCTTCACGATCATCGACGGGCTCAAGGTGGCGGCCCGGCGCAACGGCCAGGACGTCATCGACCTGGGCTTCGGCAACCCCGATCTGCCCTCGCCGCAGGTCGCGGTCGAGAAGCTGTCCGAGGCTGCGCACAACGCCCGCAACCACCGGTACTCCTCGAGCCGCGGCATCCCGAAGCTGCGCGAAGCGGTGGCCGACCTCTACATCCGGCGCTTCGGCGTGGCGCTCGACCCCGAGCGCGAGATCCTCACCACCATCGGCGCCAAGGAGGGCTTCAGCCACCTGATGTGGGTGCTGCTCGGCCCCGGCGACTCGGCCCTCGTGCCCTCGCCGTCGTACCCGATCCACATCTGGGGGCCGCTCTTCGCCGGCGCCGGCGTGCAGTACATCCCCATGGGCGGCGGCGACCGCGACCTCATCGGCGAGATCACCGAGGCCATCGACAGCGCCTGGCCCCGCCCCCGGGTGCTGGTCGTCTCGTTCCCCCACAACCCCACGACGACGTGCGTCGACCTCGACTTCTTCGGTCGCCTGGTCGACCTGGCCAGGGAGAAGGAGATCGTCATCGTCCACGACAACGCGTACGCCGAGCTGGGCTTCGACGGCTACCGGCCGCCGTCGATCCTGCAGGCCGAGGGGGCCAAGGACGTCGCCGTCGAGCTGTACTCGATGACCAAGTCGTTCTCGATGGCCGGCTGGCGCGTCGCCTACCTCGTGGGCAACGCCGAGATCGTCGCCGCCCTCCAGAAGCTCAAGTCCTACCTCGACTACGGCACGTTCCAGCCCGTCCAGATCGCCGCGACGGTGACGCTGAACGAGGCCCAGGACCACCCCACAGAGGTGCAACGGATCTACCAGCGCCGGCGCGACACGCTCTGCGACGGGCTCCACCGCATCGGCTGGCAGATGAGCCCGCCCCAGGGCACCATGTTCGCGTGGGCCCCGATCCCCGAGCCCTACCGCGAGATGGGCTCGGTCGAGTTCTGCTCGTTCCTCGTGCGCGAGGCCCAGGTGGCCACGTCCCCGGGCGTGGGCTTCGGCCCCGGAGGTGAGGGCTACGTCCGCTTCGCCCTGATCGAGAACGAGCAGCGCATCGGCCAGGGCGTCCGCAACCTGAAGCGAGCCCTCACCAAGCTGGGCTGAGTCGCCGGGGGCGCCGCCCTACGCTCGGTCGATGGCGACCACCCCCATCCCGGCCGCGATCGATGACCTGTGGGAGGTCCGGGCCGGGCTGACCACCGAGAACGAGGACGCTCGGCGCGTGGTGACCGAAGCGGTGGACCTCCTCGATGCCGGCGAGGCGCGGATTGCCGAGGTCGTCGACGACGCAGTGGTCGTCGACGAGCGGGCCAAGCGTGCGATCCTCATCGCCTTCAAGGTGCTGCCCATGCGTCCTGGCAACGTCGGTGACTTCCACCATGACGACCGGATCCCACTGAAGGCGAGCCTCCCAGGGGTTCGGGCCGTTCCCGGGGCGATCGCACGATGGGGATCGCACCTCGAGCCCGGAGTGGTGTTGATGCCGTCCTTCGTGAACATCGGTGCCCACGTCGGCGCAGGCACGCTCGTCGATACCTGGGCCACAGTCGGGTCGTGCGCGCAGGTGGGACGCAACGTCCACCTCTCCGGCGGCGTCGGCATAGGCGGGGTGTTGGAGCCGCCCCAAGCGGCGCCGGTCGTCATCGGGGACGACGCATTCATCGGCAGCCGTTCCATGGTGGTCGAGGGCGCAAGGGTGCGGGAGGGGGCCAAGCTCGGCGCCGGTTCCATCCTCACCGCCTCCACCCGCGTGTTCGACGCCGAGTCGGGTGAGGAGCTGCCCCGCGGAGAGGTGCCGGCGCGAGCCGTCGCCATCGGGTCGACCCGGATCCGGCGCTTCCCGGGTGGCGAGTTCGGTCTGCCGTGCCTCCTCATCCTCCGTCACCTCGAGCCGGGGCAGGAGCACGACAAGCTGGCCCTCAACGCAGTGCTGCGCGAGCACGGCATCGCACCCTGAGCCGCGGTCGGCGGCCCCGACGGATCACGCGCCCCGCCGGTGTCCTGATCTCGGACTTCGAGCGCGCCGGACCGTCCAAGGGCCCCTGTGGGCTATCGTCAGCCCATGCGACTGCACATAGCGCTCGATGAAGAGCTGGTCGCCGAGCTCGACCGGCGCGGGGGAGCGCGCCAGCGCAGTGCCCTCATCGCGATGCTCGTACGTCGAGGCCTGGAGGACGAGCAGCGTTGGGATGACATCGAGGCCGCGCTCGGGCAGATCGCGGACACGGGTCACGACTGGGACGAGGATCCCGCAGCCTGGACCCGGCAGCAGCGACACGGTGACCCCCGCCGGGCCGGCTGACGGTGACCCGGCTCCTCTTGGACTCGACCGCAATCATCGATGCGCTGCGGGGTCGACCAGCCGCGGCACGCCTCGGGGGGCTGCGCCGCACCGGCACCGAGCCCTGGGTGTGCGTGATCTCCGTCGAGGAGATCTGGCGGGGTCTCCGGCCCGGTGAGGAGCTCGCGGCCCGTCGGCTGTTCCAGGGCCTCCGGCTCGCTCCTCTCGGGGTGGCCGAAGGGGCCCGGGCGGGGATCTGGCGCCGCGACCTGGCCTCGCGGGGCATCACCGTCCGCCAAGCTGACTGCCTCATCGCGGCGGCCGCCGTCGGTGTCGGAGCCGGCTTGGCCACGGCCAACGTCGCCGACTTCCCCATGACCGAGCTCACCGTCGAACACTGGCCGGTCGGCGCCTGACGCGACCACATCCCGGGCCGATCTCACTGTCACACCCTTGGGGTACGGTTGTTCCCATGACGACGGACCTGTCACTGGAGGCGGCGCAGGAGGCCGATGCGGCGCGGCGCGCGTTCGATGATGAGCTGGCCGGGGTGGCCGGGGTGCGCAACGCGGCTGACGCCCGCCTGGTGAACCTGATGGTGCGGGCCTTGGCCGAGGGGCTGTGGCAGGGGCACCGGGTCCACACCCCGGTGCAGTGGTTGATGTGGCGGGCCGGGGTGTCGCGTCAGGTGGCCCGGCGGGTGGTGGCTCTGGCCCGGCGGGCTCCGGTGTTGCCGGTGACGATGGGCATGTTCACCGAGGGCCGGTTGTCGTTCGATCAGGCCGCCACTGTTGCGAGGTACACCCCGGCGGAGTACGAGGCGTCGGTGGCGGGGGTGGCCCAGTTCGCCACCGCAACGCGGACCTACGGCTACGACACCGAGGCCCGCCCCGCCGATGCCCCGCAGCCCACCCCTGACGAGCCGGTCCTCCCACCCCCTGAACCCGACGTCGAGCGCGAGGTGGCCTTCGGCAGCGAGGACTCCGGGCAGTGGTGGGCCCGGATGCGCCTCCCCGCTGATGAGGGCATGGCGTTCGAGGGGGCGTTGAAGGCGGCCCGGGAACGCTTGCACGCCGAGGCTCGTGCCGCGGCCAAGGCCCGGGCGAAGGCGGAGGGCCGGTCGACGGTGGATCTCGACGTGCGGGTCCCGTCGTGGGCTGATGCCGCGGTGGGGGTGGCTCACGCGATCCTCGCCGGCGGCGCCGGTGGCGCGGAGATGGCCGCCCGCAGTCGGGTGCTGTTGCACCTCGAGACCCCTGACGGCACCCGGGGCCAGGGGCGGTGGATGGGGTCGCTGCACCTGGGTGGGGTGTTGCCTGATGAGCTGCGCCGGTACCTGTCCTGCGACGGTGACGCCCAGATCATCTGGCACAAGGACGGTGCCCCGGTGAACACCGGGCGCGCGCATCGCATCGTGCCCCGCCGGATCCGCCGGTTGATCGAGCACCGCGACCGCGGGTGCCGCGTGCCGGGGTGTGATCAGTCCTACTGGTTGCAGATCCACCACATCGTGCACTGGGAAGACGACGGTGAGACCATCACCGCCAACCTCATCTGCCTGTGCTCCGCTCATCACCGGATGCACCACCAGGGCCTGCTGGGCATCGTCGGCAACGCCGATGACGCCGACCGCTACGGCAACCACCTCGGTGGCGCCACCCGCGCCCGACCCCCCAAGGCCGCCGACATGCCGACCGTGGGCGCCTACCCGTGCCCCACCGGCGAACGCCTCGACCGCGCCGCCGTGCACTTCAACCGCACCCGGCCCGCACCCGACGACCCCGCGGTCGACGAACCGGGTCTCACCTCCGACGACGGCCCACCCGGCCACCGCCGCCACATCCACTGCCGCACCACCGGCCGCGCCGAAGCCGCGACCCCCGACGGCTCACGCGCCCCTCCGTCCAGCTGACTCGCGTGCCTCGGCCCGTCATCGGGCCCTGGGACTTCGCCAGCGACAAGGCGTACCTGATGCTCGCGCTCGTCGTGCTGGCGGCGTGCGCCCTCGGTGTCGCCCAGCTGAGTCGGGGCACGACCGGCCGCAAGCTGCGCGCCCTGCACGGCAGCGATGTCGCGACCCAGGCGCCCGCCGGTGTCCTGATCTCGAACGTCGAGCGACCGCAGGCCCTCCGCGGCCCCTGCGGTCGACCGTCGGCCCACGCTCAGCGGGGAACCTGCGGCGACGATCGCGCAGCCTGGACGCGGCAGCACAGACAGGTGAGTCCCGCCGGGCCGGCTGACGGCGACCCGGCTCCTCTGGGGCTCGACCGCGATGCCGGCAAGGTGAGGCCCGGCGCCGCCGCGGCGGCGCCGGGCCGATCGGGTCAATCGGTTGCGGTGGGGGTGGGGGCCGCCAGGATGCCGGGGATGGGGGCCGCGAGGATGCCGCCGATGCAGAAGGCGACGGCGGCGTCGATGACCGGCGTCGGGTCCGCCGCGGGATCGGCGTGGATGAGCGTGGCGCTCAGGTGCTGGGTGACGCCGACGATCGAACGGGCCAGCAGGTCGGGATCGGCGTCGGGGATGCGGCCCTCGTCGATGGCCCGGCGGAGCGGTGCGGCGGCATCGGCGGCAGCGGTGGCCTCGCCCTTGCGGATGCCGGGGGCGAAGCGCTCCTCGGTAGCGGCGAAGCGGATCAGGGTCATGACCTCGCGGTGGGCCGCCATCCACTCCATGCCGGTGCGGATGCCCAGCTCCATCTGCGCAACGGGGTCGGCCACCCCGGCGATGGCGTCGCGCTGGTGGCGGCGCCGGGCCGTCTGGCCGTCGCGCAGGATCTCGGTGAGGAGGGCCTCCTTGGAGGCGAAGTACCAGTAGAAGACGCCCTTGCCCACCCCGACGGCATCGACCACGTCGGCGACCGACGTCGGGTGGTACCCCTGCTCGGCGAAGAGGCGGGTGGCCACCTCGATGATCTGGCGCCGCCGCTCCTCGCCCCGCGCCGTGAGCCGTCGATCCTCCGGTTCCACGCCCGCACGCTACATCCTTGACCACCCGGTCAAGCGGAGGGGTAGGACAGGGGTCGACGGGAAGCCACACGCCCGTTCCGGGGTGGAAACACCGGGTTCACGCGGCCTCCGTAGGTTCCCGGTCCATGGAGACCTATGTGATGCGAGTCTGGCTTCCTGACCGCCCCGGTGCCCTCGGCGCCGTGGCCAGTCGCATCGGTGCCGTCCGCGGTGACGTGGTGGGCATCGACATCCTCGAGACCGGCGCCGGCATCGCGGTCGACGAGCTGGTGGTGCGCCTGCCCCAGGAGTCGCTGATCGACCTGGTCGTCGCGGAGGTGCACGAAGTCGACGGCGTCACCGTCGAGGACGTGCGCCCGGTGGGGGAGGCCGGTGGCGACCCCCGTCTCGACGCCCTGGAGACGGCGGCGATGATCTGCGGTGCCGACACCATGGAGGAGCTGCTGCGGGCGCTCGTGGTCCACGGCGGGTGCACCCTCGGGGCGGAGTGGACCTCGGTGGTCGACCTGGTGGCCGGGGCGGTGTGGGCGACATCGGGCACGGCGCCGAACGAGGCGTGGCTCTCGGCGTTCGTGCGCGGCGCCCGCGCCAGCGGGGACGACCAGGCCATGGGAGCCGAGGATGTCGCCTGGGCCCCCCTCCCTGGGGTCGACCTGGCCCTGGTGGCCGGGCGCAGCGGCACCCCCTTCCGGGCCAAGGAGCGTCGGCAGGTCGCCGCTCTGGCGCGCGTGGCCGGCACCCGGGCTCGCGAGGTCGGCCGCGATCGTTCCTGGCGAGCCCACCCGAGTGCCAGCATGGCACCGGGCCACTGACCCGGGGTCGCTGATCCCCCACGTCGGGCTGCTGCCCGCCGTCTGACCATCGCCGACCGTCGTCCAACCCAGGAGCCCCGCGTGCCCGAGCCCACCCGGACCGCACCGTCGACCCCCGTCCGGGCCGCCCCCCGGCGGACGCCCCCGAAGCGCCCCCTGCCCCCGACCCTCGCCCGCCGCGGGCGCTGGTCGCCTCCGAGGCCGACCCCGTAGCCGCCACCGGTCGCTTCGCCTCCTCGCCTCGCCCAGTCCCAGATCCCGATCCAACCCCACCCCAAGTGGTCGCGAATCCCGTCCCTCGGCTCGGCAGGCGCTTTCGGCGACCAGTTCGCACGCCGCGTCGAGCCGGTCGCGAATCCCGTCCCTCGTGCGACGGTTGCCGCGTCCAGTTCGAGGTCGGGCTCGGCGCGGCGGCGCAGTCAGGGGCCAGGGGGCTCCCAGGCCCGCGAGCGGCCGACGGCGTCGAGCCAGCGGGCGTGCTGGGCATCGGCGGTGGCGCGCTCGGCGCTCGGCGGAACGGTCACATCCGCGGTCCACAGCTCGGCCAGCTCGTCGGTCGACCCCCACACCCCCTCGGCCAGGCCGGCCAGGTAGGCGGCGCCGAGCGCGGTGGTCTCAGGCACCGCGGCGCGGGTGACGGGCACGCCGAGCTGGTCGGCCTGGATCGACAGCAGCAGGTCGGCCGCCGACGCACCGCCGTCGGCGCGCAGCTCGAGCACGCTGTGGTCGGCGGCGGCGGCCATGGCGTCGACGACATCGCGGGTCTGGAAGGCCATGGCCTCGATGACGGCCCGGGCGATGTGGGCCCGGGTGGTGCCCCGGGTGAAGCCGACCAGCAGGCCGCGGGCGTAGGGGTCCCACCAGGGGCTGCCCAGGCCGGTGAAGGCGGGCACCAAGTAGACCCCGTCGGTCGACGCGACGGTCTCGGCGAGCGGGCCGACCTCCTCGGCGGCGCCGATCAGGCCCAGGCCGTCGCGCAGCCACTGCACGGCCGAGCCGGTCGAGAAGATGGACCCCTCATAGGCGTAGTCGGTGTGGGTGCCGCGCCCGTCGGCAAGGGTCCAGGCCACCGTGGTGAGCAGGCCCTCGACCGGCTCCGGGCAGGTGGGACCCACGTTCATGAGCACGAAGGAGCCGGTGCCGTAGGTGTTCTTGGTCATCCCCGGCGTGAAGCACGCCTGGCCGAAGAGCGCCGCCTGCTGGTCGCCGGCGACGCCGCTGATGGGGATGCCGGCGGGCAGCCCGGTGTCGCCGACGGTCAGCCCGAAGCGACCCGACGACGGCCGGACCTCGCCCAGCGCGGAGCGGGGCACCCCGAAGAGCTCGCAGAGCTCCGAGGACCACTCGAGGGTGCGGATGTCGAAGAGCATGGTGCGACTGGCGTTGGAGGCCTCGGTGGCGAACACCTTGCCGCCGGTGAGGTTCCACAGCAGCCACGAGTCGATGGTGCCGACGCAGAGATTGGGCCCGGGCGCAACGCCGCCCTCGCGGAGCAGCCACTCGACCTTGCTGGCCGAGAAGTAGGGGTCGAGCACCAGCCCGGTGGCGGGTCGGACGACGTCGAGGGCGCCTGCCTCGCGCAGCTCGTCGCAGCGCGCCGCGGTGCGCCGGTCCTGCCACACGATGGCCCGGTGGAGGGGCCGACCGGTGCGCCGGTCCCAGGCGACGACCGTCTCGCGCTGGTCGGTGATGCCGAGGGCGGCGACCGGCTGGTGGAGATCCGCGATGAGCCGGTTGGTCACCGCCACCATCGCGGTCCAGATCTCGGTGGGGTCGTGCTCGACCCACCCGGGCCGGGGAAAGTGCTGGGTGAGCTCCTGGTACCGGAAGCCGACCGGTGCGCCGGTCTCGTCGACGGCGAAGGCCCGCACCCCCGTGGTGCCGGCGTCGAGGGCGATGACCACTGCCATGGCGTCGGAAACTACGTGATGGCGCCGCCGGTAACATCCGCGCCGACGACCACGATCCGACCTTTCCCGGAGGAGGGACCCCGTGCGACTGGGCGTGTTGACGAGCGGAGGCGACTGCCCTGGTCTGAACGCGGTGATCCGCGCCGTGGTCCGCAAGGTCGAGCGCCACCTGAACGGCACCGTCATCGGCTTCCGCGACGGCTACCTGGGGGTCATGGAGGACCGCTACGAGGTGCTCACCATCGACCGCTGCCGGGGGATCCTGCCCCGCGGCGGCACGATCCTGGGCACCAGCCGGCACCAGCCCTACGCCCACCCCGGCGGCGTCGACAAGGTGCGGGCCACCATGGTGCGCCGGGGCCTCGACGGGCTGGTCGTGATCGGCGGCAACGGCAGCCTCGGCGCCGCCCGCGACCTGCACACCGACGGCGTCGCCGTCGTCGGCGTGCCCAAGACCATCGACAACGACCTGGGCGCGACGGAGGTCACCTTCGGCTTCGACACCGCGGTCGCCACCGCCACCGAGGCGATCGACCGGCTGCACACCACCGCCGAGTCCCACGACCGGGTGATGCTCGTCGAGGTGATGGGCCGCCACGTCGGCCACATCGCCACCTGGTCGGGCATCGCCGGTGGGGCGTCGATGATCCTCGTACCCGAGGAGCCCTTCGACATCGACGAGGTGTGCGACACGCTCCGACGCCGCCACGACCAGGGCCGGTTCGCGTCGATCGTCGTGGTCGCCGAGGGGGCGGTGCCGGTCGAGGGCTCCTTCGCCCTGCCCGACCCCGGCGTCGACCAGTTCGGTCACCAGCGCCTGGGAGGCATCGCCCACCTCCTCGCCCCCGAGATCGAGGCCCGCACCGGCTTCGAGACCAAGGTCGTGGTCCTCGGCTACCTGCAGCGGGGCGGCTCGCCCACGGCGGCCGATCGCGTGCTGGCGAGCCGCTTCGGCATCGCCGCCGCGGAAGCCGCAGCGGACCACGAGTGGGGCACCATGGTCGCCATCCGGGCCGGCAAGGTCGTGCGCGTGCCCCTCGTCGAGGCGGTGGCCGAGCCCAAGGTCGTGGCGGCCGACATCCACGACGTGGGCAAGGTCTTCTTCGCCTGAGCCACCGGAGCTGTGGCGATGTGGCGATGTGGTCGCTCAGCCGCCCGGCCGCGCCAGGATCCGGGGTCAGGCGTCGGGCGGCTCGAGGGCGGCGTAGTCCGAGCGCCGCACCTCGTCCTTGCTGGCGGTGGGCGTTGGTGCGTCGACGGCGTCGCCCATCACGCGGAAGCGGACGCTCTGGACCGCGTCGAGCTCGGTGACGGTCAGCACCACCTGGGCATAGGCCCGCGTCTGCTCGGGGCCGCGAAGGGTGCTCCACTCGTCACTGAGCTGAACGGTGAGCGTCGAGCCCGAGAGGTCGGTGCCGTCGAGCGTGGTGCCCGTCGGGATGAGGCTCACGAAGCCGTCCTCGAGCTCCTCCTCGAGCGGTGCGGCGAAGAGGGCTTCGAGCACCGTCGTCGGTGTGGCCCCCGTTTCGAGGTTGCGGCGCACCGTGACGAGCGCCCCTGCCTCGCCGGGATCCTCGGAGTTGTCGCTCAGGTAGAGGATGGCGAAGTTGGGTCCCAGGCCGGAGTCGGTGGCAGGCGGGAGCGTGGTCGTCGTCTCATCGGCGATGACGCGGGGATCGTCATCGGTGGGGATGCCGCACGCCGCGGCCAAGAGGGCCAACCCGGCGAGCAGGACCGCAACAACCCATTGGGCGCGGCCCGGAGTCGGCCTGGTTCGCTCGCGGCGCTCACTCATCGGTGCACCACCTCGTCGTGGGTCACGTCCGGTCGGGCTTCCGTCGCCGGGCACCGATGAGCGCTGCCGGCTCCGCAGGCTCCGCCGTCAGAGAGCCCGTGCTGTCTAGTTCGCTCGCGGCGCTCGCTCACGCGCGCGCCACTGGGAGCTGGACGACGAAGCGGGCCCCGGGGGCCCCATCGGGGCGGTCCTCGACCCAGGTGCGACCACCGTGGAGCCGGGCGTGCTCGGCGACGAGGGCAAGCCCCAGCCCCACGCCGTCACCCGAGGCGCTGCGCCGCCCGGCCCCGGCGCCGCGCGAGAAACGGTCGAAGATCCGGCCCCGGTCGTCGATGGGCACGCCGGGGCCGGAGTCCTCGACCGCGACGAGCACGCTGTCGCCCGCCGATTCGACCGAGATCCGGCTGGCGCCGCCGCCGTAGGCATCGGCGTTGCCGAGCAGGTTGTCGAGGATGCGCACCAGGCGACGCTTGTCGGCCCGCACGACCATGCCGGCCAGCTCCGCGTCGAGCTCGACGGCGACCTCGGCCCGCCCGGTGCGGTGCTGGGCCACGGCCTGGCGGATCAGCTCGGGCAGGCGGACCTCCTCGAGTGAGAGGCGCGCCACGCCGGCGTCGAAGCGCGAGATCTCCAACAGGTCGTCGACGAGCTGCTGGAAGCGGGCGACGTCGCCCTCCATCAGGTCGAGGGCCGACCGTGAGGCGTCGTCGGGCATCTCGCCGCGCCGCGAGGCCAGCACCGACACCGAAGCGGCGAGGGTCATCAAGGGGCTGCGCAGCTCGTGGCTCACGTCGGACGCGAAGCGGCCGTCGCGGTCGATGCGCGCCTCGAGGGCCTGGGCCATGTGGTTGAAAGAAGACACGAGCACGTTCAGGTCCGGGTCCTCGGTGCCCTCCAGGCGCGTGTCGAGGCGGCCGCCGGCGATGGCCTCGGCGGCGAGACCGACGTTGGCGAGGGGCCGCAGGGTGCGCCGGCTCAGCCAGTAGCCGAGGGTGCCGCCCACGAGCGTCGTCGCTACCGAGGCCCCCAGCAGCGACACCGCGAGCGACTCGAGCGTGTCCTCCAGATCCGCGAAGGACACGACCTCGTAGTACGCCGCGGACCCTTCGTTGACCGGGATGCCGACGATCAGCTCGGGCTCGCCGTTCAGCGTCACGCGCATCCGCACCGAGTCGCCGCCGGTGACGGCGTCGCGGACCGAGTCGGGGATGACGGCCTGGCCGAAGGTCGACTGCAGCGACACCGAACGCCAGGTGTCGTCGGTCTGGCGCAGCTCGACCGACGGCCGCGAGCTGGCCGGTGTCTGCAGCGAGGCCATGGCCGCGACCAGGGCCTCGGTGTCCTGGTTGGCCTGGACCCTCTCGCTCATGACGGTGGCGTTCAGCGTGGCCTGTCGGGTGGCCGAGGCCTCGCGTTGGTTGATGAGGTTCTCCCGGGTGAGACCCCAGGTGGTGCCGGCCAGCAGCGCGGCGAGCACCGCGGTCGTGGCCGCGAAGGCGAAGGTGATGCGGGCGCGCAGCCCGAGGCGGGCGGGGAGCGGCAGGCGGAAGGCGCGTCGGACCCGGGCCACGGTCAGTGGCCTCGGGGAGCTGACGTCGGGGGGGACGGGGCCGAGCCGCTCGGCCCGGTGGCGAGGAGCACCGGGGACCTAGGTCTGGAGCTTGTAGCCCAGGCCGCGGACGGTGACCACGTGGCGGGGGTTGGCGGCGTCGGCCTCGACCTTGGTGCGCAGGCGGCGGACGTGGACGTCGACGAGGCGACCGTCGGCGAAGTAGCCGTGGCCCCAGACCCGCTCGAGCAGGACCTCGCGGGAGAGGACCCGGCCCGGGCTGTTGGCCAGCTCGAGCAGCAGGCGGAACTCGGTCTTGGTGAGGTGGACCTCGTCGCCGCCGCGGCGCACGACGCCCTCCTCGGGCACGATCTCGAGGTCGCCGAAGCGCAGGTGGGTGGCGCCGGAGTCAGTGGTGCGGACCCGGCGCAGCATGGCGCGGATCCGGGCCGAGAGCTCCTTGGGGGCGAAGGGCTTGGTGAGGTAGTCATCGGCCCCGGCCTCGAGGCCGGCGACGATGTCGTGGGTGTCGTCACGTGCGGTGACCATGATGATCGGCACGTCGCTCATGCGCCGGATCGACCGGCACACCTCGAAGCCGTCGACGCCGGGGAGCATGATGTCGATGAGCACCACGTCGCTCGGGGCTTGGGCGAAGCGCTCGAGGGCGTCCTCGCCTGTCTCGGCCTCGTCGACCTTCCAACCCTCGTCCTCGAGGGCGAGCTTCACCGCCGTGCGGATGCGCTCGTCGTCTTCGACGGTGAGGATGCGGGTCGCCACCCCTGCATCGTGCCTCATGGCGACGGGTCGCGTCGCGCACCCTGGGCGCGTGAGCGCAGGTTGTCTCGGCGCCCGGTCAGGCGCCCCCTGCGCCGGCGCCGCCCACGAGGTCGCGGAGGGGCCCGAAGAGGGCCGGTCCGGCGGCCACGATGCAGGCATCGGGGAGCCCGTCGGGCAGCGCCACGTCGTCGATGGTGCCGACCGTGGCCCCTGCCTCCTCGGCGATCAGCCCTCCGGCGGCCCAGTCCCAGGGGTGGAGGCCCTTCTCCCAGTAGCCGTCGAGGCGCCCGCAGGCCACCCAGCACAGGTCGACCGCCGCGGCCCCGACCCTGCGGATGTCGCGCACGCGGGGCAGCACGACGGTGAGCACGTCGGCCTGACGTCGGCGGCGCTCGGGGTCGTAGCCGAAGCCGGTGCCGACGAGGGCCAGGGCGGGGTCGGCCACCTGGGTGCAACGGATCAGGGAGCCGTCCCGGGTGGCTCCGAGGCCCCGGGCGGCGGCGAACACGTCGCCGTGGAGGGGGTCGACGACCGCGGCGGCCGCGACCCGGCCGCCCTGGGACGCAGCGATCGACACGTTGCAGCCGGGGATGCCGTAGAGGAAGTTGACGGTGCCGTCGATGGGGTCGATCAGCCACTGCACGCCCGAGATCCCGGGTCGATCCGCGCCCTCCTCGCCGATCACGGCGTCGTCGGGACGGGCCGCGACCAGCGCCTGGACGATCATGGCCTCGACGGCCCGGTCGACCTCGGTCACCGGGTCAGTGGTGCTGCTCTTGGTGGCGATCCGCAGGTCGGCGGCCCCGGCGCGGGCC
>NZ_DATLXO010000175.1:0-49149 GCF_035575815.1 Iamia sp. | reverse complement strand
GTCCTCGGCGCGACCGGCGCCGATGGGCACGACGTAGCGCAGCCAGCTCGGGTCGAGGCGGGGGTTCATGCGGCCCCGTCGCGCGGCCAGCTCGTCGATCGTCCCGGGCCGGCGGGCCGCGTCCCCGGCCGTGCCGCGGTGGTCGAGCCAGGCCGCCAGCTCCTCGGCTCGCAGACGGGTCCGGTGGTGCTCGGGCACGTCGGGCCAGCTGCGGGCCGAGGGCAGGCCGTCGAGGTTGACCACGTGGCTGACGCGGTGGGGGCAGGCGTCGGCCAGCTGGAGTGAGAGGGCGCCGCCCTTGCTGTGGCCGAGCACCGGGACGGCGCCGTCGGCGACCGTGGTCAGCACCGCCGCCGCGTCGCGCAGATCGGCCTCCCACGAGTAGAGCATGGCGTGGTCGGAGTCGCCGTGGCCCCGCTGGTCCCAGGCGACGACGCGCCAGCCACCGTCGGCCACGAGGGGGGCCAGGGCGTCGTAGGTGCCGGCGAAGTCGAACCCGCCGTGGGCGAAGAGCACCGGAGGCGCCTCGGGGTCGCCCCACTCCCACACGCTCAGGCGCAACCCGTGGCTGTCGATCCACCGGTGCCGGTCGGGGCGCCGGGCGCCGGGGTGATGGTGGGCGTCGACCCCCGCGGGTGCGGGTTCACCCTCCAGCCGGGCCCGACCGCCGACGACGATGGTGGGCGGAGCGGTGGGGGCGGTCATCGGGACGACGTTACCGGTCGCCTTGACCGCTCGGTCAGTTCCGCGCTCGCGAAGGGGGGTCGACGGCGGGGCGCGAGCCGCCCGGGCGGGGTCAGGACGAGATGCCGACGGGCCAGGTGGTGACCGGTAGCATCCCTCCCCTGTGAGGACCGGTGCCCCCATCGCGCGCCTGCGCCGCGCCCAGGGGCACCGCCACCTCCTGACCGGCTCGGCGATGCTCGTCGTGGGGGCGGCGATCCAGGCTGCATCGGGCGCCATCTTCTGGCTCATCGCGGCCAAGCTCGACACCGAGGGCGACGTCGGTGCCGCGGCCAAGCTCTTCCAGTCCGTCCTGTTCGTGACCTACCTCGGCGGCCTCGGCCTGCCCGTCGCGCTCGCCCGCTACGCCGCGGATCGCGACGACGACTCCGACGCCACCTTTACCTGGGCGGCCATCGCCACCTCCATCGCCGGCGCCGCCCTCGGGCTGGTCTACGTGGCCGTGCTGCACTCGTCAGCCACCGACGTGCTCACCGACTGGAACACAGTCGGCGGTCCGCTGCTCTTCGCGGTGCTGGTGGTCGGCGCCGCCCTGTCGATGATCGCCGACGTGCGGTGCATGACCGCCCGGCGCTGGAACCTGGTGATGGTGCGCATCACCCTCGTGGGCCTGGCCCGGTTACCGCTCCTGTTCCTCATGCGCGACCACGACCACCGCTCGCTGTGGCTCTTCGTGTTCGCCGGCGGGCCCGTCGCCGTCTCCGGCTTCCTCAGCGCCGCAGTCGCGCCGCGCCTGGCCGGCGGCCGCCTCCGCCTCGGGCCCCGCCCCGTCGCGGCCCGTGCCGCAGCGCGCTACTCGGCGGTGAACTACCTCTCGACGCTGGCCTACCAGGCGCCCTACTTCGCCCTGCCGGTGATCGTGCTCACCTATGTGTCGTCGGAGAGCTACGCCAGCTTCAACGTGGCATGGGGCATCGTGGCCGTGGCCTTCTACGTACCCACCGCGCTGGGACAGGCCCTGCTCGCCGAGGGCGGCCGCGACGGCGCCCACCTGCGCTCACAGGTCCGCCTGGCCCTGGTGTTGGCCGTGGGACTGATGGTGGTCGGGGCCGTCGCTGTGGCCGTCGGTCGCGACGTCGTCACCGCCATCTACGGCGACGGGTACGCCGACGCGGCGCGGGTGCTGCCGGCGATGGTCGCCGCCGGCATCCCGTGGGCCATCACCTCGCTGCTGCTCTCCGAGGTGCGCATCCTCCACCGCCACACCGCGACGGTGGCCATCACCCTCTCGCTCACCGTCGCCATCGTCGTGCCGGCCCTGATCCTCGTGCCCGACGACGGCATCGACGGGGCCAGCGTGTCGTGGTTCATCGGGAACCTGGTCGCGGCCGGGGTCGCGGTGGTCGCCGTCCGCGTGAGCCGGGCCCGCAGCGCCGTCGACCCGACCGTGGACGACGATCCGTCGCTCGCCGCACCGGGCACCGCAGCCGATGCCGCCGAGGTCGGCATCACCCTGGCCGAGCACTCGGCTTGAGGACGCGTCCGGCGCGCTGACGCTCGGGGGCCGGCGCCTGACCGTTGCTCGTCGTCGGTGCGCGAGGCGGGGGACGGGGCGCTGTCAAGATCACGGGGTGGTCGACATCGCCGTGGAGGAGCCCGACGACCCGAGGATCTCGCTCTTCATGGGCCTGCGCGACCACGACCTGCGCCGCCGGCGCGAGGCACCGGGGGGCGACATGGACGGCGTCTTCGTGGCCGAGGGTGAGCTGGTGGCCGGCCGGGCGTTGGCGGCGGGCTACCGGGCGCTGTCGGTCTTCGTCGATGCCTCGCGCCGCGACCCCCTGCCCCCCGGCCTCGACCCGACGGTGCCGGTGTACCGGGCCGGCCCGCGGGTGATCCCGGCGGTCACCGGCTACCAGATGCACCGGGGGGCACTGGTCGCCTTCGCCCGCCGGCCGCTCCCGACCCCGGAGCAGGTGCTGGCCGGAGCCCGTCGGGTGGTGCTCGGCGAAGCCATCGTCAACCCCACCAACCTGGGCGTGATCGTGCGCAGCGCCGCCGCCCTCGGCATCGACGCCCTGCTGCTCGACCCCACGTCGTGTGACCCGCTGTACCGGCGGGCCAACCGGGCGTCGATGGGCGAGGGCTTCGCTCTCCCCCACGCGAGGGTCGACCGACTGCCTGAGGGTCTGGCGCCGGTGCGGGCGGCCGGGTTCACCGTCGTCGCCCTCACCCCGGCCGCCGACGCGCTGACGCTCCCCGAGCTCGCCGCTCGCATCGGACCCGACGATCGCCTCGCCCTAGTGCTCGGCTCGGAGGGGCCGGGGCTCACCGCCGAGGCCGAGGCGGCCGCCGACGTGCGGGTCCGCATCCCTCTGGCCGCCGGCGTCGACTCGCTCAACGTCGGCGTGGCCGCCGGCATCGCCTGCTACGCCCTCGGCCGACCCATAGCCTGAGGCGTCGTCAGAACCCGTCGCGTCCCCCGCCCTTGGAGCCAGCCCGCGCGCATGATCCTCGACCGCTTCCGCCTCGACGGTCAGGTGGCCATCGTCACCGGGGCAGGGCACGGCATCGGCCGGGCCACCGCCCTCGTCCTCGCCGAGGCCGGCGCCGACGTGGTGGTCGCGGCGCGCACCGAGGCCGACATCGATGCGGTGGCAGAGGAGATCCTGGCCATGGGGCGCCGGGCCATGGCCGTGGTGACCGACGTGATGGTCGACGATGACCTCGACCGCCTGGTCGCCCGGTCCGTCCGGGAGTTGGGCCACCTCGACCTGCTCGTGAACAACGCCGGCGGCACCCCGCCCCGCGCCGCGGTCGACACCAGTCGGCGGTTCCTGGAGCGGGCGCTCGCCTTCAACGCGGTGAGCCCGTTCCTGCTCTCGGTCCGCGCCGCCCGGGCCATGGTCGACACCACCGGCTCGGGCGCCATCCTCAACATCTCGTCGCGCTCGAGCCAGCAGAACGTCCCCGGCCTCGCCGCCTACGGCACCGCCAAGGCGGCGCTCAACAAGCTCACCCAGAGCCTCGCCGTCGAGTGGGCGCCGCGGGTGCGGGTGAACGCCCTGTCGGTCGGAGCGGTGGCGACCCGCGCCCTCGACGTGGTCCTCGACGACGACGCCATGCGCGCCACCCTCGAGGCGGGCACACCCATGGGTCGCGCCGGTGACCCCACCGACATCGCCGCTGCGGCCCTGTGGCTGCTCTCGCCCGCCGGCGGGTGGGTCACGGGCAAGGTCGTGGAGGTCGACGGCGGCGCCGAGACCGCGGCGCTGTTCCTCCCCGTCGCTCCCCTCGAGCCCACCCCGCCCCCAACCGAGCCCGACCCCGACGCCTGACACCGGAGCAGCCCGAGCTGACCCTCCCGAAACCCCGGCCGCACCCGAACTGGTCGCGAAACCCGTCGCTCGAGGGACGTCGATCGCGACCACTTCGATCGAAGCCCGGCCCCACCCCGGCCCCACCCCGAAGGATGGTCGCGGGATCCGTCGCTTCCCGCGACGGCGATGGCGACCACTTCGGGCGGAACGGGGATGGGGCGGGGCGTCAGATGGGGAGGTCGCCGGTGGCGGTGCGGGTGGAGCCGTGGTCCTTCCACGCCGCGATGGTGCGCTGGGCGATGCGCATCTGGTGGACCTCATCGGCGCCGTCGGCGAAGCGGGCCCAACGGGCGTGCTGGTACATGCCCGCCAGCGGGGTGTCGGTCGAGTAGCCGAGGGCACCGTGGACCTGGATCGAGCGGTCGATGATGCGGCCCAGGGCGTTGGCCACGAAGTGCTTGGCCATCGACACCTCGGACTTGAAGTCGACCCCGGCGTCGATCTTCGACGCCGCGTGCAGGACCATCAGCTTTCCCTGGTAGAGCTCCATGGCGGAGTCGGCGATCATCCACTGGATGCCCTGCTTCTCGGCGAGGAGCGACCCGTGGGCGTAGCGGTCGAGGGAGCGCTCGACCATCATGTCGAGGGCGGTCTCGGCCTGGGCGATCCACCGCATGCAGTGCGCCAGACGCGCCGGACCGAGGCGGTACTGGCCCAGCAGGTGGCCCTGGCCCCGGCCGCCGAGCATCTGGTCCTGGTGCACCCTCAGATCCTCGATGCGGATCTCGGAGTGGCCGGTCGAGCCGTGCATGGTCTCGATCTGGCGCACCTCGGTCCAGCCCTCGGTCGGGATGTCGACGATGAACGCGGTGTTGGCCGCCTGGGGCAGGTCGGGGTCGTCCTCGGTGCGGGCCACGAGGATGGCGAACCCGGCCCGGTGCGCGTTGGAGATGAACCACTTGTGGCCGTTGAGGACCCACTCGTCGCCGTCGGGGTACCCGTTGGTCTTGATGAGGGTCGGGTCCGATCCGGCCACCTCGGGCTCGGTCATGGCGAAGCAGCTCATCACCCGGCCCTCGCACAGCGGGCGCAGGTACGTCTCCTTCTGCGCGTCGGTGCCCCAGTGCAACAGCGTGTGCATGTTGCCCTCGTCAGGGGCCTGGCAGTTCATCACCCACGGACCCCAGCTCGACTTGGCCCCCTCGGCCTGCACCATGGCCAGGCTGACGTGGCCCAAGCCCATGCCGCCCCACTCCTCGGGCATGTGGGGCAGCCAGAGCCCCGCCTTCTGGGCCTCGCCCCGCATGCCGATGAGGATCTTCACGTACTCGTCGCGCTCGATGCCGGTGTCGAGGGCGCCGATCTGGGCCTCACCGGGCTTGACCACGTCGGTGACGAAGGCCCGCACCCGCATGCGGAGCTCCTCGATCTCCGGTTCCAGGGTGAAGTCGATGGCCATGGTGCACGCTCCGGGGTGGGCAGTGGACGAAGCGCCGTTCTACTGCAGCGGCATCAAAGACCGGCGATCTCCCCCACCACCCTCGAGGACCCGACCGCCGGCATGTACCGGCGGCGGGAGCGACCGGGCCGAGGCCCGGGTGCCAGGCTGTCGCCATGGCACACGGGACGAGGGGCGGGCCCGACGGGCGCACGGTGGCCACCATGGTCCCCTCCGCGACGGACCTAGTCGTGGCGCTCGGCGCGGCCGACCGCATCATCGGCATCAGCCACGAGTGCGACCACCCGGCGGTCACCGGCCGACCGATCCTCACCCGTTCTGCGGTGCCCGGCGCACCCGATCCGGGGCGCGCCGCGGCCGATCCCGCCGCCCTCGACGCCGCGGTCTCCGCCGCCCGGGCCGCGGATGCCCCCCTCTACCTGACCGACCGGGCCGCCCTGCACCGCCTTGCGCCCGGGGTCGTGGTGGCCCAGGACGTCTGCGACGTGTGCGCGGTCACCGGTGACCAGGTGGCCTGCGAGGTGCCCGAGGGGACCGAGGTCGTCCGCCTCGGCGCCGTCGACCTGAACGGCCTGCGCACCGACCTGCGCACCGTGGGCCGGGCCCTCGGCGGTGAGGGCCCTGATCGAGCCGAGGCGGCCATCGCGGCCCTCGACGACGGCCTGGCGGCGGTGCGGGCCACCGTCGCCGGCCAGCCCCGCCCCCGGGCGCTGCTGCTCGAGTGGGGCGATCCTCCCTTCGTCGCCGGGCACTGGGTGCCCGAGCTGCTCGAGGTCGCCGGCGGCATCGATGCCCTCGGCGCGCCGGGTGCCCCGTCGCGCCGGGTGAGCTGGGACGAGGTGGCGACCGCGGATCCCGACGTGATCGTCTTCCTCCCCTGCGGCTACGACCTCGACGCCGCCACCCACGAGGGTCGCGCCCTGCTGGCGCGCCCCGAGCTGACCGGCCTCCGCGCCGTCGCCGAGGGCCGGACGTGGGCCACCGACGCCACGCGCGTGTTCTCCCGCTGCACGCCCGTCGCGGTTCAGGCGGCCCGCGTGCTGGCGTCGATCCTGCACCCTGAGGTGGCAGGTCCCGTCGACCCCCGTGCCGCCCGTCGCCTCGGGCCCGAGCAGACATGACCCGGCGACACCGGCGCCCGCGCCACCGCACACCGAGCGGGCCCGACCCCGACGGCCACCGTCACGGCGGCCGCCGCCTGTCGCGTCGGGTGCAGGTGAGGATCGCCCTGTCGTCCGCGCTCACGAACCTCATCGGCGCCGTGATCGTGTTCGCCTTCGCGGTGTGGGTGCTCCCGAGCGACCCCATCCCGCAGGAGGACCAGGTGGTGCTGGCCAACGCCGTCGGCGTCGCGATCTGGCTGCCGGTCGCCGTGGCCGTCGGGACGATCTGGAGCGCGCGCACCATGGGCCCGGCCCGGCGGTGGCTCCTCGAGGAGCGGGCGCCCACACCGGAGGAGGAGGTCGCCGTCCTCCGCAGCCCGCTACGGGTCTTCCGGGTGCAGCTGACGCTGTGGTTCGCCTCCGCGGTGCTGTTCTCGATCGTCAACGGCTTCATCTCCGCCCGACTGATCAGCAGGGTCGGCTTCACCGTCGTGCTCGGCGGGCTCTCGACCAGCGCCGTCGCCTACCTCACCACCGAGCGCCTCATGCGGCCCGTTGCGGCCCGGGCGCTGGCCGAGGGCGCCGTCGAGCGGCCGCGCCTGCCGGGGGTTGCGGCCCGTCAGCTGCTCGCCTGGGCCCTCGGCAGCGGGGTGCCCGTGCTCGGCCTCGTCATCACCGGCATCCTCGGCCTGGCCGAGGGCACGGCCAGCCGGGTCTCGCTCTCGGTCACCATGATCTGCCTCGGCGCGGTGGTGCTGACCGTCGGGCTGTGGGTGACGGTCCTCGGCGCCCGCTCCGTGTCGGACCCGGTCCGCTCGGTGCGCGAGGGACTGAGCCGGGTGCAGGACGGAGACCTCGAGGTCGAGATCCCCGTCTACGACGGCAGCGACATGGGCCTCCTGCAGGACGGCTTCAACCGCATGGTGGAGGGCTTGCGCGAGCAGGAGCGGATCCGTGACCTCTTCGGGCGTCACGTGGGCGCCGGGGTGGCGCGCGACGCCCTCGACCGCGACATGCCGCTCGGCGGAGAGGTGCGAGACGTCGCCGTGCTCTTCGTCGACATCGTCGGGTCCACCCGGTTGGCCGTCGAACGCCCGCCGGCCGAGGTGGTCGATGTGCTGAACCGGTTCTTCTCGGTCGTGGTCGCGGCGGTCGACGACCACGGCGGGTGGATCAACAAGTTCCAGGGCGACGCGGCCCTGGCCATCTTCGGTGCCCCCGACGCACGGGCGGATCCCGCCGGCTCCGCCCTCGCCGCGGCCCGAAACCTGGCCCGACGCCTCGAGGCGGAGGTGCCCGACTGCCAGGCCGGCATCGGCGTCGATGCCGGACCGGCGGTAGCCGGCAACATCGGCGCCGAGGAGCGCTTCGAGTACACGGTGATCGGCGACCCGGTGAACGCCGCGGCCCGGCTGAGCGAGCGGGCCAAGGCGGTCCCCGGTCGGGTGCTGGCGTCGGGTGAGGCGGTCGCGGCCGCGGATCGGCGCGAAGCGGCGCGGTGGGGGCCCGGGCAGGTGGTCACCCTGCGGGGCCGCGACGCCCCCACCGTGCTCCACCACCCCGCCGGCGCGAGCGCAGCGCCACGGGGCGCGAGGGCGGTGGTTGACCGCAGCGACCGCGGGTAGCGCCGCAGGCTCCGCACGAGGGCCCGCTCAAGCTGGGCGACCAGCGCGGAATACCCGCCCCAACAGAGTGTTTGCGCAGACAAGAAGTTCTGAGGAGGCACCCATGCCCGCCACCACCGTCTCGGACCTCACGACCCTCGAGCGCATCGCTCCCAGCCCGAGGGACCGCTCCCGCCCCGTGCGCTCGCTCACCACCGCCCCGGCGGGGTTCGAGGGCGAGGGCTTCCCGGTGCGCCGGGCCTTCGCCGGCGTCGACCTCGCCGACCTCGACCCGTTCATCCACATGGACCAGATGGGCGAGGTCAGCTACGCCCCGGGCGAGCCCAAGGGCACGTCGTGGCACCCGCACCGCGGCTTCGAGACCGTCACCTACATGATCGACGGCACCATGGAGCACCAGGACTCCGAGGGCGGCGGCGTCATCACCAACGGCGACACGCAGTGGATGACCGCCGGGTCGGGTCTGCTCCACATCGAGCGGCCGCCCGAGGCGCTCGTCACCAGCGGCGGCCTGTTCCACGGCATCCAGCTGTGGGTGAACCTGCCGGCCGCGGAGAAGATGTCCACCCCCCGCTACCAGGACCTCCGCTCCGGCGAGGTCACGTTGGCCGCCTCTCCCGACGCCGGCTCGCTGGTGCGGGTGATCGCCGGTGAGGTGGCCGGGATGCGGGGCCCGGGGTCGACCCGGACCCCCATGGCCATGGTGCACGCCACCGTCGCCGCCGGCGCCGAGCTCGTGCTGCGGTGGCCCGAGGGCTACAACGCCCTCGCCTACGTCCTCGCCGGGGTGGGCGACGTCGGTCCCGACCGGCGCCCCGTCGCGGCCGGCCAGACCGTCGTCTTCGGCCCCGGGGAGTCCGTCGCCGTGGCCGCGTCCGCCACCCAGGACAGCCGGACCGAAGCGCTCGAGGTGCTCCTCCTCGGTGGGCGTCCCATCCGCGAGCCGGTCGCCATGATGGGCCCGTTCGTGATGAACACCCGCGCCGAGCTGCGCCAGGCCCACGACGACTTCCAGGCCGGTCGCCTGGGTCGGGCGCGCTGACGTCGCTCGTCCGGAGACGCTCATCCGGTGGTGGCGTCGGGCCGGATCCACGGGGCCCGGCGCCACCACGGGGATGGCTCACATCGCGCTCCTGGCCCGGATCCACTCGGGTCGGTCACGCGGTGGCACGGGAACCGCCTCGTTCGGATGGCTCCCGGCCCTGATGATAAGCATACCTAACACACGATGGCAAGGGTCCGCCCAGGGCGGGCTCCGTCATGTCTCCCCGCGCACCTGGCGCACGAGGGCCTTGGGGGCGACCTGGCAGTAGGCGTCGATGACGATGTCGGCCACCTCGCCCCAGTCGACGTCGACGTCCAGTCGCACCCCGAGCCAGCCGCGGTGGCCGACGTAGGGCGGGATGAAGAAGCGCTCGGGCTCGGTGTCCACCAGCTCGGCCTGCGCGCCGAGCGGCGCCGCGCACCAGAGACCGACGATGCCGTCGCCGTGGTGGTCGTCCAGGAACATCACGAACGTCTTCTTGCCGCGCACGAAGAACGTCGGTGAGCCGTGGCTGAGGCGCTCGGTCACCTCCGGCAATGCGTGAAAGACCTGCCGCAGCCGGATGAGCACCGCAGCGTCGGAGTCGCAGGGCCCGGCCACGCCCGGAGTCTGCCTCAGGGATCGGCCCCGGGGTGGAGAGCCGTCAGGCGGGCGGCGCCACCGGGTCCGCCCGCGGCTCGGCGGGTGCGGTCTCCTGCCTGCGGGCCGCGGACCAGCACAGCGGCACGCCGAGCACCGCGAGCACCATCAGGGCGATCATCGGGATGCCCCCGCCCCAGCGCGAGACGCTCACCCCCACGAGGGCGATGAGGGTGATGGCGGCGGAGTTGGCCGCCACCAGCTGCCAGCCGCTCACCCGACCGGCCGCGACCCGACCGACGCGGTCGGCCGTGGTCGAGAGCACGGTCGGGAGGATGACAGAAAGCACCACGCCGGCCCCGGCCAGCGCCGGCAGGGCGGCCGGCGTGGGCAGGACCGGGATGAGGGCGTAGGCCCCGACCACCGCGACCGATCCCCAGATGAGCACCCGGGCGGCGGAACCCCGCACCCGGCTGAGCCCCAGTCGACCGACGGTCACACCGGCCCAGAAGCCGCTGACCGCCAGCCCCGCAGCCCGACCCGAGGACCCCCGGTGGTCCTCGAAGTAGGTGGCCATCCAGTTGCCCGTCAGGGCCTCGAGGCCGACGAACGTGCCCGCCAGGGCGAGGGAGAGGGCCACGGCCCGGCCGTCGAACCGGACGGGGCCGGCGGATCGGGCCCGACGGTCCCGGCGCGAGCCCTCCGCCAGTCCGTCGGGCCACCCCACGGCGGGGTTGGCGGCGGCCGCCGCGGCGGCCAGGGCGACGACGGCGGCGGCGAGGAAGCCGACGCGCCACGAGGTGATCGAGATGAGCGCCGGTCCGAGGGTGGCGCCGAGCCCGTAGGCGCCGAACATCAGGCCCGCCCGGCGCATGTCGCGCACCACCGTCTGGTAGCGGTTGCCCAGCGAGTCGAGGACGCCGCTCAGGAGACCGACGGTGCCGACCGCAGCCAGCAGCACCGGGAACGACCGGGTGGAGGAGATGAGGACGTCGACCGCGGCGAGCACAAGGCACAGGGCCGTGGTCGCGGGGCGCACGTGGACGCGGGACAGCACGGCGAGGGCTGACGCCGAGGTCGCCATGCGGCCGATGCCGTAGGCGGTGGCGACGGTGCCGAGGGCGGCCGAGGACTGGTCGAAGAGGCTCCTGGCGTCCGGCCAGGCTGCGCCGTACATGGCCAGCGGTGCCGCGAACGAGGCGAACACGAGGCACTGCACCACGAGCGGTGAGGTGCCCCTCGACGCCGAGGGAGCGGACAGCATGGGTGAGCAACGCTATGGCTCGCCGGGCGCCGCCCCAAGCCCACTCGAACCCTCGGCCCAGCTCCCGACCGGGGACGGTTGCCACCCCGGGGGAACGTTCGCCGTCCAGAGCTCACGCTCCGGTGCCGACCCCGGAGTGGGACGTCTGCAGGGGCGGGCGTACCTTGGTGCCATGACCGACGCGGACGAGACGCCGACCGAGCGCGAGGCCCACCGCCTCTACGACGCCGAGGGCGACCCCACCACCGAGCGCCCCTGGATCATCCGCACCTACTCCGGTCACTCCAGCCCCAAGGCGTCGAACCAGCTGTACCGCTCGAACCTGGCCGCCGGCCAGACCGGCCTGTCGATCGCCTTCGACCTGCCCACCCAGTGCGGCTACGACTCCGACGACCCCATCGCCCGCCCCGAGGTCGGCAAGGTCGGCGTGCCCATCACCAGCCTCGACGACATGCACGTCCTGTTCGACGAGATCCCCATCGAGAAGATGAACACCTCGATGACGATCAACGGCACCGCCATGTGGTTGCTCGCCCTCTACGTGGCCCTGGCCCGCGAGCGCGACGTTCCGCCCGCCGAGCTCACCGGCACCACCCAGAACGACCTCATCAAGGAGTACCTGGCGCGGGGCACCTACATCTTCCCGCCGGCCGACAGTCTGCGGATCATCGCCGAGATGTACGAGTACTGCCTGGAGGAGATCCCGTCGTGGAACGCATCCAACATCTGCTCGTACCACCTGCAGGAGGCGGCGGCGACGCCCACCCAGGAGCTGGCCTTCTCCCTGGCCAACGCCATCAGCCTCCTCGACCTCATCAAGGAGCGGGGCCACTTCACCGACGAGCAGTTCGCCCGGGCCGTCGGGCGCATCAGCTTCTTCGTGAACTCGGGCATCCGCTTCGTCGAGGAGATGTGCAAGATGCGCGCCTTCGGCGAGCTGTGGGAGGAATACACCGGTGACCGCTTCGGCGTCACCGATCCCAAGTACCGCCGGTTCCGCTACGGCGTGCAGGTCAACTCCCTCGGGCTGACCGAGAGCCAGCCCGAGAACAACGCCTGGCGCATCTTGATCGAGACCCTCGGCGTCACCCTCAGCCGCGACGCCCGGGCCCGGGCCGTGCAGCTGCCGGCGTGGAACGAGGCCCTGTCGCTCCCCCGCCCGTGGGACCAGCAGTGGTCGCTGCGCCTGCAGCAGATCCTCGCCTATGAGACCGACCTGCTCGAGTACCCCGACCTCTTCGAGGGCTCGGTCGTGGTCGAGTCCAAGGTGGCCGAGCTCACGCGCGACGCCCGGGCCGAGATCGAGACCATCCTCGGCATGGGCGGGGTGATCCCCGCCATCGAGTCGGGCTACCTGAAGTCGGCCCTGGTGCGCTCGATGTCCGAGCGCGTCACGCGCATCAACGACGGCGAGCAGATCGTCGTGGGCCTCAACCGGTGGACCGACGGCATCCCGTCCCCCCTGCTCGGTGGCGAGGACGGCGGGCTCTTCACGCTCGACGAGACCGCCATCGCCGAGGCCATGGCCAACCTCGACACCGTGCGCGCCACCCGCGACGGGGCCCGCGCCGAGGCCGCCATCGCCGCCCTCAAGGCCGCGGCTCGCGACGGTTCGTCGATGATGGAGCCGTCGATCGAGTGCGCCCTCGCCCGGGTCACCACCGGCGAGTGGGCCGGGGCCCTCCGCGACGTGTTCGGCGAGTACCGGCCCGCCACCGGCGTCGAGGGCCAGCGCCTCGGCCTGAGCGGTGACCGGGTCGAAGCCCTGCGTGCCCGCGTCGAGGGCCTGGCCGACACCCTCGGCCACCGGCCCAAGATCCTCGTCGGCAAGCCCGGGCTCGACGGCCACTCCAACGGGGCCGAGGTGATCGCCGTCTCGGCCCGCCACGTCGGCTTCGACGTCGTCTACTCTGGCATCCGCCTGAGCCCGGCCGACATCGTCCAGTCCGCGGTGGAGGAGGGCGTCGACCTGATCGGTGCCTCCGTGCTCTCGGGCAGCCACATGGAGCTGGCCCGTCAGATCGTCGACGGGCTGCGCGCCAACGGCGCCGAGCGCGTCCGGGTCGTGTTCGGCGGCATCATCCCGCCGTCGGACTTCGAGAAGCTGGCCGCCATCGGCGTCGAGCGCGTGTTCACGCCGGCCGACTTCGAGCTGATGGACATCATGGAGTCGATCACCGACGTCATCGAGACCGCGGCCGCCCCCAGCGCGGCGTGAGCGAGCGCGGCCGGACGTGACCCACGACGAGGTGGTGCACCGTTGAGCCGCGGGTCCGATGGGCTCGCGGACCTCGTCGAGCGGGGTCGGGCGCTCGACAAGGCCGGCGTCGCCGAGCTGATCGGGATCTTCGAGGACTCCCGACCGTCGGCCGCGGCCGAGCGCGCTCGGGTGCTCGAGCTCCTCGATGACAACGAGTGCTCTGAGTGCATGGTGCTGGGCGTCACCGGCACGCCCGGGTCGGGGAAGTCGACCCTGCTGGCCCGGCTCACCCTCGACCTCTTGGCGGCCGACCCCGACCTCTCGATCGGGGTGCTGGCCATCGACCCCTCCAGCCCCGTCTCCGGTGGCGCCCTCCTCGGCGACCGCACCCGCATGCGCAGCCCACTCGACGAGCGGCGTCTGTTCTTCCGCAGCCAGGCCTCGGCGACCGAGCTCGGCGGCCTGTCGCCGTCGAGCTTCCAGGTCTGCCGCCTGCTCACCCGGCTGTTCCGGTGCGTGATGGTCGAGACGGTCGGCATCGGCCAGAGCGAGGCCGACATCCGTCACCTCGCAGATCGCGTCTACCTTGTGCTCCAGCCCCTCGGCGGCGACGAGGTGCAGTTCCTGAAGGCCGGCATCGTCGAGGTGCCCGACGCCTTCGTCCTCAACAAGGGCGACGAACCGTCGGCCGATCGCAGCTACCACCACCTTAAGGCCAGCCTGGGCCTGGCCCGCCCCTTCGACGAGGAGCCACCGGCGATCCACCGCACCAGCGCTCGCACCGGCCAGGGCGTGCCCGAGCTCACCGCGGCCATGCTCGAGGTGATCGCGACACGGACCCCCCGGTCCCACGCCGAGCGCGAGCCGCACTTCTTCGAGCGCTGGGTCACCGACGAGTGGGGGCGACAGGGGCGCCGCCACCTCGTCGACGTCCTCGGCGGGGCGGCCGAGCGCCTTGCCTCCGAAGGGGGCTTCGACGCAGCCCAGATCGGCTTCGACGCCAGCATCCGGGCTGCCTTGGCGGGACGATGAGAGCCGCGGCGGCGCAGGCACCGCGTCCCGCCCGGATGTGTCGCCATCTGTCAGGGCGATGGTTGTCCCGCTCCGCCATCTCCCTGTACGGTCAGTACCGATCCACGAGCAGGACGAGCCCGTGGCGCTGTCGCTGACCCCGGCCCGCTGCTCCCCCGCTGAACCCGCCGTGTCACCCCGCCACTGACGAGGAGACCGCGATGACGGCCAAAGCCGACTTCACCGATGAGTACAACGCGACCGACCCGAGGGCGTACTACGCCAACCTGGGCGATCTCGCCTACCAGGTCCCGGCCCACGGGTCCGCCGTGTTCCGACACCTCTCCGATGTGATCGACGAGCGCTCCGGGCCTCCGACGGTGCTCGACGTCTGTTGCTCCTACGGCATCAACGCCGCCCTCCTGAACCACGACCTCAGCTTCGAAGACTTGCGCCACCACTACACCTCGCCCGCCGTCGAGGGCCTGTCCCGCCGCGAGCTGGTGGACGCCGACCGTCAGCTGCTCGCCGCGCGCCGCCGCCCCGATGCCCGCCGGGTGCTCGGCCTCGACGTCTCGGAGAACGCCGTGGGCTATGCGGTCGAGGCCGGGTTGCTCGACGGCGGGATCGTGGCCGACCTCGAGTCCGAGGCGGTGCCCGGTGAGGTGGCGGCCCAGCTCGGACCGGTCGACCTGGTGACCATCACCGGTGGCGTTGGCTACGTGAACGAGGGCACCTTCGAGCAGATCGTCTCGGCCTGCGACGCCCCGCCGTGGATCGCCGCCCTGTCACTGCGCTGGATCGGGTTCGACCCGATCGCGGAGTCGCTCGAGGAGCACGGTCTCGTCACCGAGCGCCTGGACGGCTACGCCGTCCGCCAACGCCGCTTCGCCGACGCCGTCGAGCGCGACCACGTGCTCGGGGTCCTCGAGGATCGGGGGATCCTGCCCAACGAGATGGAGGAGGAGGGGTGGCACTGTGCCGAGCTGTACGTCGTGCGGCCCGAAGGCGCGGCCCGCGAGGAGTCCGTCGATGAGCTCCTCGGCGACGCCGTGCCCCACCTCGTCGGCGACGCCTAACCCCAGGTCTGCGCGCCCGAAGCGGCGTCGGTTCGTGGCGCTGAGCGCGACGGAGCGACGCCGATTCGGCGAAGGTTCCCGAAATGCTGATGCCTGAGCCCACCTCACCCCGCCCGTTCCGCTTCGGCGTCCAGTGCTCGTCGCCGCCGTTCGTGACCCGGCGGTCGTGGGCCACCCTCGCCCGCCGGCTCGAGGACCTCGGCGTGTACCGCATGACGGTGTCGGACCACCTCGACGACCAGCTGGCGCCCATCGCCTCGCTCATGGCCGCCGCCGACGCCACCACCACGCTGCGGATCGGGTCGATGGTGCTCTGCAACGACTACCGCCACCCGGCGGTGATGGCCAAGGAGGCGGCCACCCTCGACGTGCTCTCCGACGGCCGCTTCGAGCTCGGGCTGGGCGCGGGGTGGATGACCTCGGACTACGAGCACGCCGGCATTCCCTTCGACCCCGCGCCCACCCGGATCGCCCGGCTGGAGGAGGCCATCGGCGTGGTGAAGGGGCTCTTCTCCGAGGGGCCCTGCACCTTCGTCGGCGAGCACTACCGCGTCGACGGCCTGAGTGGGAGCCCCAAGCCGGTGCAGACCCCGCACCCGCCCATCGTCGTCGGCGGCGGCGGGCGCATGGTGCTGGAGCTGGCCGGTCGCCACGCGGATGTCATCGGGCTCAACCCACGGCTGCCCAACGGCGTCATCGACGCCTCGGCCGGACCCGACGCCACCGCCGCGGCCACCGAGCGCAAGATCGGGTGGATCCGAGCCGCCGCTGGTGATCGCTTCGACGCCATCGAGCTGCAGGTCCGCGTCCACCTCATCGTGGTCACCGACGATCGCGCCGGCACGGCCGAGTTGCTCGCCGAGGGCTTCGGCCTCAGCCCGACCGAGGCCCTGGAGACACCCCACGCCCTGTGCGGCTCGGTAGAGGAGATCGCAGCCGACCTCGTCGCCCGGCGCGATCGCTACGGCATCAGCGCGGTCGGCATCGCCCTGAGCGACCTCGAGGCCATGACCCCGGTGATCGAGCGCCTCGCCGGCACCTGAGGTTCGGGGTCGAGACGCGCCGCGACCGTCGCGGAAGCGTGACGGACCGGACCCGCTGTGGATCAGGGTGGGCCGGCCCATAGGTTGGCCACCCCATGAGACGACGACGGTTCCTCCTCCTCGCGCTGGCGGTGCTGCTCGTGCCTGCCGCCTGCGGCGAGGACGAGACGGGCGGCGCACCGGAGCCGAGCTCGGAGGTGAAGGTGGCTGACGGCTTCGAGGTGACCGAGGTGTACTCCGAGCTCGAGGGGCCGACCCAGATGGTGTTGGAGGGGTCGGGCACGCTCCTCGTGGCCCAGCTCAACGGCGAGGAGGGCAGCTCCGACGGCCAGATCCTGCGCCTCGACGCCGATGAGCGCCGGGCCGAGCCCGAGGTGCTCTTCGACGGTCTCACCACCCCGACCGGCGTGGCCGTCGTCGACGACGAGATCTGGGTGATGGAGGAGCGCACCCTCTCTCGCGGCCCCCTCGACGGCGGCGAGCTGAAGGTGGTGCTCGACGACCTGCCCTACAACGGCCGCTCCGAGGGCACCCTCACCACCACCCCCGAGGGCGACCTGCTCTACAACACCTCGGGCACGCTCGACGGCACCCGGGCCGCCGAGGGCTCGGGCATCTTGTTCTCGCTCACGCCCGGCGAGGAGCCGGTGATGCTCGCCGACGGGTTCAAGCACGCCTACGCCCACGTCTACGACGACGACGGCACCCTCTGGGTCACCGAGATGTCCGACGGTGAGTACGAGGGCGAGCCCGCCCCCGACGAGGTGGTCGCCGTTCATCCCGGCGACGACTTCGCCTGGCCCCGCTGCATCGGTGACCGCGAGCCGGTGGCCGTCTACGGCGGCAACGAGGACGACTGCGCGGACACCCCGCCGTCCCACGCCCTCTTCGGCCCCGGCGCCACGCCGACCTCGATCGAGATCGCCCCGTGGGACCCCGACCTGCTCGTCGTCGCCCTCTGGGTCGAGGGCCGGGTCGTCACCATCCCTCGCACCACCGAGGACACCCCGGCCGAGGTCACCACCCTCGTGGAGGGCATCGAACGCCCCCAGCACCTCCTCGCCGTCGGCGACCGCCTGCTCGTCACCGACCACGAGCAGGGCACGATCCTCTCGATCAACCCGAACTGACCGGCCGGCGTCCGGGATCAGCCGGCGTCACTCCCCTGTCCGAGGTGCCGCCGGCCTCGCCGCCCCCGGCTCGGGCCGCCTCGAACAGCGCCCGCAGCCCGTCGGTTCCCTGCTCGCCGGCGGCCCGGGCGACGACCTCACCGTCGGCGTCGACGGCCACGAGGAACGGGAAGCTGCTGACGCCGTAGGCGGCGAGGGCGGCGGGAGCCTCATCGGGCGCGGCGTCGGAGTCGACCATGACCCGGCCGGGCCAGTCCTCGCCGGCGAGCCACTCACCGGGGGGAACTGGGGTCGGCGGTCGTCGCTGCGCGTCGCCACCGCGACCAGCTCGACCCCGTCGAGGTCACCCTGGGCGTCGGCCAGCTCGACGAGGCGGGGCAGTGAGGGCACCAGTGGGCCAGGAAGGCGATCACCATCGGACCCTCGGACGGGTCGATGGTGATGGCGTCGCCGGTCGGGGTCTCCTAGTCGAGCACCGGAGCGGGCTGCCCGACGGCGGGATCGGTCCGCCGTCGGCCAACGGCTCGAGGACGGTGCCGGTGACGCACCTGCCGACGACGACCCACGGTGGCCTACGGCGTCACGAGGCCGGCCCGGCGTCGCGTTCCCCTGAGCTTTGTACGGAAGTGATCCCCGTGGCACACCTTCGTACGAAGTTCCGCCGGCGCCCCTCGAACCCTGGACGAACGTGATCCTCCGTGGCACACCTCCGTACGAAGCTCGGCTGTCAGCCACACTGCCGGGGTGACCGTTGCCCCGACCGGCCTCCCCGTCGAGGGGTGCATCGAGGAGGTGCGGGCCGCGCTGCGCGGTCCGGGGACCGCCGTGTTGCAGGCCCCGCCGGGGGCGGGCAAGACCACCGTGGTGCCCCTCCGCCTCCTCGATGAGCCCTGGGTCGCCGGTGGGCGCATCGTGGTGCTGGAACCGCGACGTCTGGCGACCCGCGCCGCCGCCCGGCGGATGGCGACCCTGCTCGGCGAACCGGTCGGTGCCACCGCCGGCTACCGCACCCGCGACGAGGACGTCACGGGGCCGGCGACCCGCATCGAGGTGGTGACCGAGGGGATCCTCGTCCGGCGCCTCCAGCGCGACCCGTCGCTCGAGGGCACCGCCCTGGTGGTGCTGGACGAGATCCACGAGCGCAGCATCCACTCGGACCTGGCCCTGGCCCTGCTGCTCGACGCCCGCTCGGCGCTGTGCCCCGACCTGCGGGTGCTGGCCATGTCGGCCACCCTCGATACCGGCCGGGTCGCCGAGGTGCTCGGGGGCGATGCGCCGGCGCCCGTCGTCACCAGTGTCGGCCGCCAACACCCCGTCGCCCTTCGCTGGGCACCGGCTCGCGAACGGGAGCGCCTGGCCGACCACGTGGCGCGGGTCGTGGGTGAGGCCCTCGGGCGCGACGCCGGCGACGTCCTCGTCTTCCTGCCCGGCGCGGCCGACATCCGCCGGGTGACCGGCGAGCTCACCGTCGCGAGCCGGCGGCTCGACGACGTCGACGTGCGGCCCCTGTTCGGCGCCCTGCCCCTGGCCGAGCAGGACCTCGCCCTGGCCCCGTCGCCCCCCGGTCGGCGCCGGGTCGTGCTGGCCACCGACATCGCCGAGACGAGCCTCACCGTCGCCGGGGTGCACGTGGTCATCGACGCCGGCCTGGCGCGGGTGCCGCGGCTCGATGCCCGCACCGGGCTGACCCGTCTGGTGACGGTGACGGCCTCGAAGGCGTCGGCCGATCAGCGCCGCGGCCGAGCCGGGCGCACGGCGCCCGGCGTCGCCTACCGGCTCTGGCCCGAGGTCGACCACGCGCCGCGGCCCCGCTTCGCCACCCCCGAGATCCTGCAGGTCGACCTGGCCGGCCTGGCCCTCGACCTGTCTCTGTGGGGCGCCGCCGACGACGAGCTGCGCTTCCTCGACCCGCCTCCGGCCCCCGCCCTGGCCGAGGCCCGCGCCCTGCTCACCACGCTCGGCGCCCTCGACGACGCGGGCCGGCCCTCGCCCGCCGGTCGGACCATGGCCGAGCTGCCGCTGCACCCCCGCCTGGCCCGGATGGTGGTCGACGGGGCCCGCTCCGGGCACGGTTGGGAGGCGTGCCTGCTCGCCGCTACCCTCGAGGAGCGCGACGTGCTGGGGGGCCGTCCCGAGGAGGTGCCCGTCGACGCCGCCGAGCGGCTGCGACTGCTGGCCGACGGCCGGGCCTCACACCCCCGTGCTGATCGCGACGCGGTGCGCGCGGCCCGCCGGCGCGCGGCCGAGATCGCCCGGCGGGCTCGGGTGCGCCGGCGCGACGAGATCGACCTCACCGCGTGCGGCCCGCTGATCGCCCTGGCCTACCCCGACCGGATCGCCCAGGCGCGCGGCGGACGGCGCTTCCGCCTCCGCAACGGCACCGGCGCGGCGCTGGCCGAGGACGACCCGCTGGCCGGTGAGGCCTTCCTCGCCGTCGCCGAGGTCGATGCCGGGCCCGCGCCCGGCCCGGGACGGCCCCTGGCCGGGCGCGGGCCTCGGCGCGCGATCGCGGCGGAGCCGACCCCGGAGGGTCGGGTCCGCATCGCCGCCGCGCTCGACGAGGCCGACGTGGTGGCCCTCGGAGGCGACGCGGTCGAGACGACGACTCGGGTGGCCTGGGACGACGCCCGCGACGACCTCCGCCGCCGCACCGAGCGTCGACTCGGGGCCCTCGTCCTGTTCGTGTCCGAGAGCCCGCCCGGCGCCGGGCCCGACACGGTGGCCGCCCTCCTCGATCGCGTGCGGGCCACCGGGCTCGACGTCCTGCGCTGGACGCCCGGAGCCCGTCGCCTCCAGCAGCGGGCGACCTTCGCCCGCCGGGTGCGGGCCGTGAGGGGAGAGGAGTGGCCCGACCTCTCCGACGAGGTTCTTCTCGCGGAGCTCGACGACTGGCTCGCGCCCCTCCTGGGGCGGGCGACGGGGCGGGGCGGCCTGGCCAAGGTCGACGTGACGAACGTGCTGCGGGGCAAGCTCGGGTGGCCGTGGACCGGGAGGCTCGACGCCGTCGCCCCCACGACGATCACCGTCCCCACCTCGGGCCACGAGCTGCAGGTCGACTACGCGGGCGAGGCGCCCGCCGTGCACGTGCGGGTGCAGGACCTCTTCGGCACCACCGTCCACCCGAGCGTCGACGAGGGCCGGGTGCCGGTCGTGATCCACCTGCGCTCGCCCGCCGGCCGCGACGTCCAGGTCACCGCCGACCTCCCCGGCTTCTGGGCTGGGTCCTGGGCCGAGGTCCGCAAGGACATGGCCGGCCGCTACCCCAAGCACCCCTGGCCCACCGACCCGGCGTCCTCGTCCCCTCCCGCCGCCCGCCGCGCCCGCCGCCGCTGACCGACCGCCGCCCGCCGGAACCACCCAACTGGTCGCGAGATCCGTCGCTCCCACGACGGGTTCCGCGACCAGTTCCCCGGAGCCACGCAACTGGTCGCGAGATCCGTCGCTCCCACGCCGGGTTCCGCGACCAGTTCGCTGCGGGTCGACGCGACGGTCCTGTCAGCCGCCGTTGGCGAAGTACTCGTGGGTGCCGGTGGCCTCGATGGCCTCGGCGACGCGCTTGAGGGCGTGGACGTAGGCCGCGGTGCGCAGGTCGGTTCCGAGCTCCTCGGCCTGGTCGAGCACGTGGCGGGTCTCCCTCGCCATGATCTCGGCCAGACCGTCGTTCACCTGGTCGAGCGACCAGGCCAGGCCGGTGCGGTTCTGGACCCACTCGAAGTAGCTCACCGTCACGCCTCCGGCGTTGGCCAGGATGTCGGGGAGGACGACGATGCCCCGTTCGTGGAGCACGGCGTCGGCCCGGCTGGTGGTGGGCCCGTTGGCCACCTCCACCACGAGGCCCGCCTGGACGTCCTGCGCGTTCTCGGCGGTGATGACGCCCTCCAGCGCCGCCGGGATCAGGATGTCGACGTCGAGCCCGAGCAGCTGCTCGTTGCCGATCTCGGTGGCGTCGACCATCTCGCAGACGGCCCGCGCAGTAGACCGCCCGCAGCTCGCGCCGCTCGTTCTTCTGGGTGATGAGGCTGGGCACGTCGAAGCCTTCGTCGGAGTGGATGCCGCCCTTGGAGTCGCTGACGGCCACGATGCGGTAGCCATCGGCGTGGAGGAGCCGGGCGACGTGCTGTCCGGCGTTGCCGAACCCCTGCACGGCGACGGTGATGTCCTTCGGGTCCCACCGCTTGCGCTGCTCGACCTCTTTGATGGCGTAGTAGGCGCCGCGCCCCGTGGCCTCGGTGCGCCCGAGGCTGCCGCCGAGGGCGAGGGGCTTGCCGGTGATGACCGCCGGGGTGCGGCGCCGCTGGTGCTTGGAGTACTCGTCCATCATCCAGCCCATCACCATGGCGTTGGTGTAGACGTCGGGCGCGGGGATGTCGGTGTCGGGCCCGATGAAGTCGCCGAAGGCGACGACCACACCGCGGCTCAGGCGCTCGAGCTCGAGGGGCGAGAGCTCCTTGGGGTTGACGATCACCCCGCCCTTGGCGCCGCCGAAGGGTATGTCGACCACCGCGCACTTGAGCGTCATCCACAGAGCGAGGGCCTTGATCTCGCTGAGGCTGACGTCGGGGTGGTAGCGGATGCCGCCCTTGGCCGGGCCCCGGGTGTCGTCGTGGCGCACCCGGTAGGCCTCGAAGGTGCGCAGCGACCCGTCGTCGAGGCGCACCGGGACGGACACCTGGAGGATGGCCTTGGGGTGCCGGAGCCGCTCGGTGACCTCGGCGTCGATCCTGCCGAACTCGGCCGCCTGGTCGAGCTTGCGGATCGCGTCGATGAAGACGTCACCGTGGTCGGAGGTGGTCTCGTCGTCCTTCGCCCACTCGCCCACGGTGGTCTCCTCGCGTCGCTCCGCGGGCGAGGGCAGGTGCTCCCCCCACGATCGCCCGGCCGGGGATCTGCCCGGCTGCGCCAGTGTGGCGCGGTGGGCGCCGTCGCGCCTGAACGGGGTGCCGACCCGGGGAGCGGGTAGGGCAGGGCCCATGGCCCCCTCTGCTACGTCGTCCTGGCGCCCGCACCCGACCATCCTGCGGGTCGCGGCCCACGCCGGGTGCCTGGTGGTGATCGGAGCCGCGATCTGGTTGGTGCTCCAGGTCGTCGCCCAGCTGACGCTCGTGCTCTTCCCCGTGGCCGTCGCCATCTTCCTCACCCGGGTCCTCTCGGTGCCCGGTGGGTGGCTCCGCCGCCGGGGGTGGCGACCGGCACCCGCTGCGGCCACGGTGCTGCTCGGCTTCCTCGCCGTCGTGGCTCTCGCCGTCGCCCTCATCGCCCCACCGATGATCGAGGAGTTCCGGGATCTGGGGCCCACCGTCGAGGAGGGCCTGACCGACATCGAGGATTGGCTCGTGCGCGACGCCCCGGTCGATGTCACCCGGTCCGAACTCGACGACCTGAAGGACGACGCCGCCGACCGGGGCCGGGAGGCGCTCGGGGAGTCCCAGGACCAGGTGACCCAGGGGGCCCTGGCCGTGCTCAGCGGGTTGGCCGGGCTGCTCCTCGCCCTGATACTCACGTTCTTCGCCCTGAAGGACGGCCCCGCGCTCCAGCAGTGGGCGACCCGGACCGTCCCCGAGCGGCGTCGCGACGAGGCCGTGACCGTCGCCCGGGCGTCGTGGGGCAGCCTCGGCGGGTACCTGCGCGGCGCCGCCCTGCTCGGCATCGTCGAGGCGATCACCATCGGGATCGCCATGACCATCGTCGGGTCCGGACTGGTGCTGCCGGTGATGCTGCTGACCTTCGTCGCCGCCTTCGTGCCCCTTGTCGGCGCCACCGTCGCCGGCATCGTGGCGGTGCTGGTGACCCTGGCGTCAGGCGGGCTGATCGACGCCCTCATCATCGCCGCCGTCGCGGTCGTCGTGCAGCAGTTCGACAACGACCTGCTGGCGCCGTGGATCTACGGCAAGGCCCTCTCGATGCACCCGGCCACCATCCTGCTCAGCATCACCACCGGCACCGCTCTCTTCGGCTTCGTCGGCACCGTGGCGGCCGTCCCCCTCACCGCCGTGGTGCTGAGCTCGGTCGCCGCCCTGCGAGGCGCGCGACCCACCAGCGACGGCGACGCCGCGACCGCAACGGGCGCGCCGGAGCCCGCCGGCCCAGGCCCGGCGACCAGCGGCGGGCCGTAGCCTCACCGGGTGGCCATCCCTCGCGGCGGCGCCCCCGCCGGGCGCTGGAACCACAACATCGCCCACCACGGGGTGCTGCTCGACGCCGTTCCCCCTGGGTGCGAGCGGGCCCTCGACGTCGGCTGCGGCGACGGCCTCTTGACCCGGGCCCTGGCCGACCGGGCCCGGCAGGTGACCGCCATCGACGTCGACCCGGCGAGCGTGGCCTCCACCCGGCGCGAGGTCGACGGACTGACCAACGTCACCGTCATTTCCGCCGACGTGCTCACCCATCCCTTCGAGCCCGGGTCGTTCGACGCCGTGCTCTCGGTCGCCACGCTCCACCACATCGAGCTCGAAGTAGGTCTTCGACGCCTGGCCGAGCTGGTCGCCCCCGGTGGGGTGCTGGGCGTCGTGGGCCTGGCCCGCACCCGAGGCCTCTGGGACCTGGCCCACGACGCCGTCGGGGCGGTCGAGTCCCGGGTCCTCCGCCGCCGCCGGGGCTACTGGGAGCACTCCGCCGCCATCGTCGATCCGAGGTCCAGCTACACCGAGGTCCTGCGGATGGCGGCCCTGCTCCTGCCGGGCTGCCGCTACCGCCGCCATCCCCTCTTCCGGTACTCGATCATCTGGACCCGCCCCGGCTGACACGCCCGGGAACGGCCACCGTCAGAGGCGCCGGGCGCCCACCAGGGCGGCGGATTCGACAGCCCGCGCCAACCCCACGGGTGCGCACCGCACTCGTCGGACACGCGCTACGTCATGCGCCCTCGCATGCCTTGATGCGAAGTTGCATGTTAGGGTGCCACCGTGCCCAAGACCGTGCAGATCCGCGACCTCGACGACGATGTCTACGCCGGCCTCGTCCGGCGCGCCGCCGAGGCCGGGGTCAGCGTGCCGGAGCTGCTGCGCGCCGAGGCGGCGCGCCTCGCAGCACGGCCCAGCGTGGCGGAGTGGCTCGAGCGCACGCGGCGGCGCTCGTCGCCGCTCGGAAGGGTCGAGGTCCTGGCCGCGCTCGACGAGCAGCGCGGCCCGTGGCCCGATGCTGGTGGTTGACGCCTCCTGCCTCGTCGAGGTCCTGATCGGAGGGCCGGGCGCCGAGGCGATCCGCGACCGGCTGGCGGCCGACGGCGACCACGCCGCACCGCACATCGTGGATGTCGAGGTCTTCGGCGTCGTCCGGCGCGAGCACCAGCAGGGACGCCTCGACCACACCGCGGCGACCCAGGCGGTCGAGGACCTCGAAGCCTGGCCCGGCGAGCGCTTCGGCCACCGGCTCCTGCTCGCCCGGGCGTGGGCGCTGCGAGACACCGTGCGGGGATGGGACGCGATGTACGTGGCGCTGGCCGAGGCGCTGGATGCGATCCTGGTGACCACCGACCAGCGGCTTGCCGCCGCGACCGGTCCCGCCTGCTCGATCGAGGTGATCGACCACCGCCAGCGGTAGATCTCCCGCCGACCGCCCCGGTTGTCGCACCGGCGCGCCAGGATGGCCAGGTGATCCCCACCGTCACCGCCCGGGCCGACCGGGCCCAGGAGCTGCTGGAGGCCCTCGCCGGGCCCGACGCCCGCCTCCGCCCCGAGCAGCTCGCCGCCATCGAGGTCACCGCCGGTGATCGGGGCCGGGCCCTCGTGGTCCAGCGCACCGGCTTCGGGAAGTCCGCCATCTACTTCATCGCCACCAAGCTGCGGCGCGAGGACGGCGCCGGGCCCACCCTCGTGGTCTCGCCGTTGCTCGCCCTCATGCGCGACCAGGTCGCGGCGGCCGAGCGCCTCGGCGTGCGGTCGGCCACCATCAACTCCACCAACCTCGACGACTGGTCGGCCATCGAGGCCGCGGTGGCCGCCGGCGAGATCGACCTGCTCTGCATCAGCCCCGAGCGGCTCAACAACCCCGGCTTCGCCAACCGGGTGCTGCCCCGCCTGGCCGCCGGGCTCGGCCTGCTCGTGATCGACGAGGCCCACTGCATCAGCGACTGGGGCCACGACTTCCGGCCCGACTACCGCCGCATCCGCGACGCCATCGCCAACCTCTCCCCTGAGACGCCGGTGCTCGCCACCACCGCCACCGCCAACGAACGGGTCTGCGCGGACGTGGCCGAGCAGATGGGCGCGGGCGTGGCGGTGATGCGTGGTCGGCTCGACCGCGAGTCGCTGCACCTCGGCGTGGTCGCCCTGCCGACACACGCTCATCGCCTGGCCTGGCTGGCCCAGCGCATACCGGACGTCGAGGGCACCGGCATCGTGTACTGCCTGACGGTGGCCCAGACCGAGCTGGTCGCCGCGTTCCTCCGCGCCGAGGGCATCGACGCCGTCGCCTACTCCTCGGGCACCGACGCGGAGGACCGCCTCCGGCTCGAGGCCTCGTTCAAGGAGAACCGGGTCAAGGTGCTGGTGGCCACCTCCGCCCTCGGCATGGGCGTCGACAAGCCCGACGTCACCTTCGTCCACCACCTCGGCGCCCCGCCGTCGCCCATCGCCTACTACCAGCAGGTCGGGCGGGCCGGGCGCTCGGTACCCCGGGCCGAGGCGTGGTTGCTGCCCGGCGAGGAAGACCGGGCCATCTGGTCGTGGTTCGCGTCGGTCGGCATGCCCCCCGAGCCCCTGGCCCGCCGCGTGCTCGACACCATCGGCGAGTCCGGCGGCGAGCCGGCGAGCGTGGCCGACCTCGAGCGCCGCGTCGACCTGCGGCGGGGTCGGCTCGAGACGCTGCTGAAGATCCTCGACGTCGACGGAGCCGTGGCGCGCGAGGGGCGGGGCTGGGTGCTCACCGGGCACGACTGGCACTACGACACCGAGCGCGTGGACCGGGTCAGCGCGGCGCGCCGCCAGGAGGCCCAGGCCATGCTCACCTACGCCGAGGGGGCCTCGTGCCTGATGGGCTTCCTGCGCACCAGCCTCGACGACCCCGAGGTCGACGCCGCTCCGTGCGGGCGCTGCGCGGTGTGCACGGGCACCGGCGACCCCGTCGAGCTCGACCCCGCCGTGGTGCGTCGCGCCGTCGAGCTGCTGCGCGGCGTCGACGTGCCCCTCGAACCCCGCAAGCAGTGGGCCCGCGGACTGCCCGAGCCGCGGGGCAACATCGGTCCCGCCGCCCGGGCCGAGGAGGGCCGCGCCCTCACCCGCGTCGACGACGCCGGGTGGTGGCCGGTGGTGGCCCGCGCGCTGGCCTCCGGCGCCCCTGACGACGAGCTGATCGACGCCATGGCGGCGGTGCTCAAGCGCTGGCCGTGGGAGGCGCGACCCACGTGGATCACGTGGATCCCCTCGACCCGCCACGAGGCCCTCCTGGCCGCGACCGCCGAGCGCCTCGGCGCCCTGGGGAAGTTGCCCGTGCACCCCGCCGTCGGGCGCCGCGAGGGCCGCCCGCCCCAGGCCGACCAGCAGAACTCGGCCCACAAGCTGGTCAACGTGTGGGGGGCGTTCGTCATCGACGGTGCCGGGCTCCCTGAGCCGGCGGTGCGCTCGGGGCCGGTTCTCCTGCTCGACGACCTGCGGGACTCCGGTTGGACGATGACCGTGGTGGCCGCCGCCCTGCGCGACGCCGGCACCGGTCCCGTGCTCCCCTTCGCCCTGGCCCGGCGCTGAGCCGCCGTGGTGGCCTCCAGACGGCATGTGCGACGCACGTACTACGGTCGTCGCCATGGCCGAGGTCGCCTCCCGGGAACTGCGCAACCACACCGCTGACGTCCTGCGCCGGGTCGAGGCCGGCGAGGAGATCACCATCACCGTACGGGGCCGGCCCGTCGCCCAGGTCGTGCCCCTCCGGCGCCGGCGGTGGGTCTCGGGCGCCGAGATGCGGGAGCGCCTCTCTCGCGTCCAGGCCGACCCCGGCCTGCGTGACGACCTCGAGCGGCTTGCCGGCGACACGACCGACGACCTTGGACCGATCGTCTAGTCCCGATGGCCGTCCCTCCCGCCGGCCTTCTCGACACCAGCGTCTTCATCGCGACCGAAGCCGGTCGCGCGGTCGGCGCGCTGCCAGCCCAACTGGCCACGTCGGTCGTCGTGGTGGCCGAGCTGAGCGTCGGCGTGCTCACGGCCTCGGACCCCGACATCCAGGTCCGGCGCCAGACGACCCTCGACGGAACCGGCGACCTGATCGTCTTCCCCATCGACGAGTCGGTGGCTCAGGTTTGGGCGGACATGAGGGCCCACCTCGCCGAGTCCGGTCGCCGGGTCAACGTGAACGATCTGTGGATTGCGGCCACGGCGGCGGCCAACCGGCTGCCGGTGGTCACCCAGGACGCCGACTTCGACCCCCTGGAGGGCGTGGCCGGGCTGGAGGTCGTGCGGGTCTGAGCAGTCCCGGGACGACCTCACAATCGATCTCACCCAACTCTTGACTCGTTCCAGTTGAAGGCGTAGACAGGTCCGCGTGACCACGTCGGCCCTCGACCCCGTCATCGCCCTCCGTGGCGCCGGACTGCGGGTGACTGGCCCCCGGGTGGCCACCTTGCGGATGCTCGACGCATCGCCGCACGCCGCCGCCGATGAGATCGCGGCGGCGGTCCGCCGCGACCTGGGCACCGTGTCCACCCAGGCGGTCTACGACGTGCTGCGGGCCCTCTCCGACGCCGGGCTGGTGCGCCGCATCGAGCCGGCGGGCAGCTCGGCGCGCTATGAGACCCGCGCCGGTGACAACCACCACCACCTGGTGTGCCGGACCTGCGGCGCGATCGACGACGTCGACTGCGCCGTCGACGTCGTGCCGTGCCTGACCCCCTCCGAGCGCCACGGCTACGAGGTCGACGAGGCCGAGGTCGTCTACTGGGGCACCTGCCCGGCATGCAGGACCGCCGCCCCCGCGGCCGTTCGGACCCCGACGCCGAGCGCCACCACAGCACTGCGCAGCCCACCACCTGCACCACCCCCCCAGCCCATCGGATCCCCGATCCACGACCCGAGAGACGACGCCATGACCGACAACCGTCCCCCCACCACCACCGACGCCGGCATCCCGGTCGAGAGCGACGAACACTCCCTCACCGTCGGTCCCGGTGGGCCGATCCTGCTGCAGGACCACTACCTGATCGAGCAGATGGCCCAGTTCAACCGGGAGCGCATCCCCGAGCGCCAGCCCCACGCCAAGGGCGGAGGCGCCTTCGGCCACTTCGAGGTGACGAGCGACGTCAGCCAGTACACCAAGGCCGCCGTCTTCGCGCCGAGCACCAAGACCGACACTCTGATCCGGTTCTCCACCGTGGCCGGCGAGCGGGGCAGCCCGGACACGTGGCGTGACCCCCGCGGCTTCTCGCTCAAGATGTACACGACCGAGGGCAACTACGACATGGTCGGCAACAACACGCCGGTCTTCTTCATGAAGGACCCGATGAAGTTCCAGCACTTCATCCGCTCCCAGAAGCGTCGGGCGGACAACGGCCTGCGCGACCACGACATGCAGTGGGACTTCTGGACCCTGTCACCCGAGTCGGCCCACCAGGTCACCTGGCTCATGGGCGACCGGGGCATCCCCCGCACGTGGCGGCACATGAACGGCTACAGCTCGCACACCTACATGTGGGTGAACGCCTCGGGCGAGAAGTTCTGGGTCAAGTACCACTTCAAGACCGACCAGGGCGTCGAGTTCTTCACCCAGGACGAGGCCGACCAGATGGCCTCGATCGACACCGACTACCACCGGCGCGACCTCTTCGAGCACATCCGCGACGGCGAGCACCCGAGCTGGACGCTCAAGGTGCAGGTCATGCCGTTCGAGGACGCCAAGGACTACCGGTTCAACCCGTTCGACCTCACCAAGGTGTGGCCTCACGGTGATTACCCGCTGATCGACGTCGGCCGGCTCACCCTCGACCGCAACCCGACCGACTTCCACACCGAGATCGAGCAGGCCGCGTTCCAGCCCAACAACCTGGTGCCCGGCATCGGCCCCAGCCCCGACCGGATGCTGCTGGCCCGTCTGTTCTCCTACGCCGATGCCCACCGCGCCCGGCTCGGGACGAACTACACGCAGATCCCGGTGAACCGGCCCCAGGTGCCCGTCCACAGCTACAGCAAGGACGGGGCGATGCGGGTCACCAACGTGTCGGACCCGGTGTACGCCCCGAACTCCTACGGCGGCCCCGCGGCCGACACCGCCCGGTACGGTGAGCCGGCCGGCTGGGAGGCCGACGGGGACATGGTGCGGGCCAGCTACGTCAGCCACGCCGAGGACGACGACTGGGGCCAGCCCGGCACCATGGTCCGCGAGGTGCTCGACGACGACGGCCGCACCCGGCTGGTCGACAACATCGTCGGGCACCTGCTCAACGCCGTCAGCGAGCCCGTGCTCGAGCGGGCCTTCGAGTACTGGCGCAACGTCGACAAGGACCTCGGCGACCGGGTCGCCGACGGCGTCCGGGCCAAGCAGGACGAGACCGACCCGAAGGCCGGCGAGCAGGCCAACCCCGCTCGCAAGGACGCCCAGGTCAAGGCCTGACGCTCTCGTACCGCCACCAGCACCGCGTCGCACCGCCCCGGGTCACCCTCCCCCGCCCGGGGCGGTGTCGCGCCCGTGGATCAGCCCTCGTACCGTCGTACGCAAGCGCGCCGGGACCACCTGCAACGACGTGCGCGACGTTCCGGTCAGCCAACCTCAACCCACGCACCGTCCTCGAGCTCGAAGCGAGTCGTGAAGGACCCGGACGGGCAGCACCCTGCATCGGTGTCGAGGTAGGCAAGCCCGCGCACGATGAGGGCCTGGCCATCAAGCTCGATCGCCGTCGGGTCGCGGTCGCCCCGACCGAACGGGATGGGTTCGGCTGCCATCTCGACTCCGTCTGATGTCGGGCGCAGGGTGACCAGCGGGCTCACGTGACCGGACCCACCGAAGCTGCACACGACAGACACCACCGTTTCGGGACGACCGTCACCGTCGACGTCGACCTGCACCGCTTCGTCGGTTTGAACCGAGGCGTAGACGGTGTCCTCGTACAAGACCTCGCCTGCCTCACCCTCTCCGCCGATCAAAGGGACGGCGAGGGTGTCGGGGCCGCAGGCGCCGGCGGGGAGCACCATGTTGAGCAGGTCGAGCTCGGGCGGCGGCACGATGGTGGTGGGCGGTGCGGTGGTCATGGGTGGGGGCGGGTTGGTGGTCGAAGGTGCGGCCGTGGGCGGGTTGGTGGTCGAAGGTGCCGTCGTGGTGGTGGTGGTGGTGGTGGTGGTGGGCGGCGCCGGCTCCGGGGCGGACGCGTCGGTCTCGGCCGGGCGCACCAGGGGGGCGCGCAGGAAGCGGACCAGGCCCGGGAGCTCTCGTTCGGTGGACGTGCCGTCGGCCAGGTCGATGTCGATGGCCGCGAGGGCCTCGAACCCCGGCTCGGGTCGGTATGAGTAGATGGCCCGACCGTCGAGCACGTCGAGCTCCGTCGCGCCGCTCCACTCGGTCAGGTTCACCCCCTGGGACACCTCGACGAGCCGGAGCGGGGCGCCGGCGCGAGGATCACCCACCTCCAACCCGGCGACGCTGTCGCCGGACTCGCTGAGGTAGGGCGCGACGACCTCCCCGCTGCTGTCGAGGGTGCCCCCCGTCGGACACGGCTCGTCCGCCGCGAAGGCGGTGGAGACCCCAACACACGAGGACTCGATGGCCTCGAACCCGGGCCCGAGGAGGGTCCACGTCACCTCGCCGTCGTACTCAGCGGTGCTGGTGTAGGTGGCGTAGGCCAACATCTCGGCGTTGAGACTGACAGAGCGAGCCACCGGCGACGAGGACGGGTACCCGTCCTCGAAGGCGCCCCGGGTCACGTCGTCAGCGATCACCTCGGTCTCACCGGACCCCAGGTCCAGGGCCACGAGGTCCCCCTCGAACGGGTCGAGGCCCGGCCCCGACGGGTCGGCCACGATCTCGGTGACCACGACGTAGGAGCGGTCGCCCAACCGGCCCGCGCTCTCCAGCTCGTAGCGTCGGGCACCGGGGTCCTCGCTCTCGAAGACGACTTCGGGCTCCTCCGCCCCCGCTGGGAGGTGCCAGACCTTGCTCCTCTCAGGGTCGGTGACGGGTGCCGGCTCCTGATCGACGGGCGCGGGCGCATCCCAGACCAGTCCACCGGCGCCGTCGTCGAAGACCTGTCCGACCGGCTCGTCGATGACGGTCGCCAGCCGCTCACCCGCCTCCCCGTGGACGTGCACACCGGCATGGTCGGCGACGAGCAGGCCGTCGAGCTCCACCGTGTCGGGTTCGCCACCGACTGGCACCGTGACCGGCTCGCGGGACTCGATGTCGACGGTCTCGATCTCGGTCACCGGCTCGTCGGACGGCCGCACCTCGGTCACCTGCCGCGGGTCGAAGCCCTCCCAGACGTCGCCCACCAGGTCGACTCGCCCGCCGCCCGCGTCGGGGGCCAGCAGCGGGTTCCCACACCCGCACTGGGCCCGAGGGGTTCCGTTCGCGTCGACCATCACCGGCGTGCCCGCCTGCAGGACCGACTGGTAGGGGGCAGCCCCGTCGGGCCCGAAGCCGTGGTTCGTCACCGCCGTGTCGCGGCCGAGGACGACCGGGGTGAGGGCGGCGGTGATGAGGGCGGCGGAGTCGCCGGGGTCGACGCCCATGACCCCCGACCACACGCGGTTGACCTCCTCGTCGGCGAGGATCCGCACCGCCAAGGCGTCGGCGTCGCACACCGCACCCTCGGCCGTCGAGCCGTAGAGGCCGGACCGGTCGCCGGCCACCTGGGAGATGACGACGTCCGACGAGGCGGAGGGGCGCGCCCCGGGGCCCTCGACCGTGGAGAAGGCCTGCAGCTCCGCGGGGACCACGCCCTCGCTCACCACCGACTCGGTGAAGGGTTCCTCGCTCACGTGGCCGACGGGCTCGAGCACGACCTCAACGGTGGCAGCCTCATCCTCGCCAGCGTCGATGTCACGGGAGGCGACCACCGCAACCAGCGCGCCGGCGAGCACCGCGACCACCACGACGGCACCGACCAGGGCCCAGCGCCAGCTGCCGGCGCCTGCGGCCCCCGGCACCTGGCTCCCGCCACCGGCGGAAGGCGGCGGCGGGGGCGCGCCGGGCCCGCCGACCGCCGCCGCGCCCATCGTGACCGGTGCCGGGCCGGTCGTGGTGACGGCAGGAGGCGTCGGTCCCGCGGGCAACCCGTCTGCGCCAGACGCGGTCGGCGTCCCGCACGCACCACAGAAGCCGCCCCCGGGCCCCAGCCGCTCACCGCACGATCCACACCAGCGCTCATCCACCATGGCCCCTCCCCCGAGTCCGGCCGACTGCGCCGGGACTCCTGCGGTGGCTCATGTTGACACGTTGAGATGGGCCCCGCCGGCTCCGCGTGGCGGTTGCTCCGTGCGGTCCTGCGGTGCCGGGCTAGGGCGGTGCCGGGCTAGGGGCGGTGCCGGGCTAGGGCTGGTGGCGACTGACGGTGACTCGGAGGGGCTGGGCCAGGTCGGCGGCGAGGGCCCGGGCCGCGGCCACCAGCCGGGTGCCGTCGTCGAAGGGCGGCGAGAAGTGGACGGTGCGGGTGCCGGTCACCGTGGCCGCCGGGCCCACCGCGGGATCGGTGTTGGGGATGCCGCCGGTGATCTCGTTGCCCGACGCCGCGTAGAACGAGTCGTCGCCCCAGCACTGCTCCTCGGGTGGGTCCACCTGGTCGCGGTAGAACCATGAGGTCCGATCGTCGAGACCGGCGACGCTGGTGGAGAAGACCGAGCGGGTGAACACCGCCCCCTGGGGGCCGTTGACGACCTCCCAGGAGGCCGGCTCGGTGGAGATCGGGTCGGGAGCGCCGTTCACCCTGACGCCGCTGGGCCGGGTGGAGCTGCGGTACACCATCCCCGATGCCGCCGCGCTGTAGTCGATGAAGTCCATGACCCCCGGGATGGCGTGCACCCGCAGGTTGGTCACGATCGTCTCGCGGTCGCGGTACATCTTGTGGGTTCGCTGGGTGCGGGGCCCGCTGTTGGCCCCCACGTAGGAGCGGATGGCCCGCACCGGACCGTCGATGTTGGCGACGAAGGCGCCCTCGGCGTCGGCGAAGGTGGCGTTGCTGCGCCCGCAGAAGTCGATGGCGAACTGGTTCTTGTGGCCGTCGAGGAGGTCGACCCCCGAGGCGTCGCCGGCGCGCACCTGCCAGCTGTCCTCGAACCAGCGGTCGCTGAAGTCGATCCGGTACTGGTCGGTCACGACCCGGGAGGTCTCGGGGTTGCGGCCCTGGCTGCGCCGGTAGGTCGTCTTGTAGTCGCCGCTCGTGAGCTCGAAGTCGTAGTCGACGTAGTCCTTGCCGGCGGACGGATCGAGGGACCCGTTGGAGACGAACAGGTACACCCAGGCGTGCTGGCCGTCACGCTGCGGATCGTCCATCTGCACGGCGACACCGCTGCCGGCCACCACGCCGGGCGGGGTCTGAGGATCCTCGGGCCGGGGCTTGCCGCCGCTGTCGCTCACCATGAAGACGAGCTCGTCGTTGCCGTCGAAGGCGGGGTCGTCGTCGGGTCCGACGAAGGTGTTCGGGTCGACGTACTGCACGGCGGCGGGTCCACCGCCACCGTGGCCGTAGACGGTGCCGGTGACGCCCGGGGTTCGGTTGTCGGGCGGCTGGGTGCCGAAGGGGACGACCTTGCGCTCGTCGATCTGGACCGGGATCTGGGTCCACCGCGGGGTGTCGTCGCGGCGGGTGTGACGGAAGGCGACGATGCGCCCGGGCGCCTTGCCGACGAGCGCCGGCAGCTGGACCCCGGTGAGCACCAGGGGCTGGCCCGGGCGCGACACGCTGCTGTTGTCGGTGGCCGCGCAGCCGGTGAGGCTCAACACGAGGGCCATGGCGGCCAGGGCCGGCATCAGTGCACGCTTCATCAGGGTCTCCTCGCCGCCCGGCGACCCGACCGTACCCGCAACCGCGCCCCCGCGCCGGGGACCGATTAGATCGGCCGTCGTCACCGCGGCCACCCGGCGGCGGCGCGGGTCGGGCCCGGTCGTCGTCTCCACGTTGCCGACACCTGTCGTGGCCGGTACAAAGGTGCAGGTTCTGTTCCTCTTCCCTTGGTCGGTCGGGTACCGACCCCTTCGCGAACGGAGGCCTCATGGCCGCCCCCACCACCTCGTCGTCCACGCTGCCGCCGTCCGCTCCCACCCCCCGGGGGATCCCCACGTCGGACGTCGAGCTGTGGCGGCCCGCCCTACCCAGCCCGATGGAGCTGGCCCTCGGCCTGGCCGCCGGGGCATCGGGCCGGGTGTCGGCACCGTTGATCGCCCAGCCCCTGGCCATGGCGTTCGGGCGCATGATGGGCGCCGAGCGGCCCCCGCCCCACCCGGTCGAGGAAGCCGTTGCGGGAGCGGGCGACCCGGGCTGGTTCGGGCCCGACAGCGCCACCTGGCGGGTGCACTCGGACCACTCGCTGCTCGTGAGCGGGTTCGCCAGCTTCGCCCTCCAGGCGCTCCACCCGCGGGCCCTCGCCGGTGTGGTCGAGCACAGCGCCTTCGACGGCGACTTCATGGGCCGCACCCAGCGCACCGGTGAGTACGTCCTCACCGTCAGCTTCGGCACCAGCGACCAAGCTGAGCGGGCGACCGCCTTGCTGCCGCGCATCCACGACCGGGTGGTGGGCGTGGCCCCCGACGGCCGGCCGTACTCGGCCAACGAGCCCGAGCTGCTCGACTTCGTCCACGTCGCGCAGTTCGTGGCCACCGCGGCGGCCCACCGTCGCTTCGGTGCCCACCCCCTGAGCGATGCCGACCTCGACCGCTACATCGCGGAGAACGCACGGGTCGGAGCCGCCGTCGGCGTTCTCGACCCGCCCCGGACGTGGGCCGAGGCCATGGCCGCACTCGACCGCCACCGGCCCGACCTGGCCATCGGCGAGCAGGCGCGCGAGGGCCTCCGCTACCTGGCCGAACCACCCTTCCTCCCCTCGGCGGCCCGGCCGCTCTGGCGGGCCCTCCACGCCGGCGCGATGGCCAGCCTGCCCCCGTTCGCCCGCCGGCTCATGGGGATCGAACGCACCAACCCGGTCGACCTGGCGCTGTGCCGGGCGATCATCCGCAACCTCGGGGCCCTGCTGCCCCCGCCGATGATCGCCATCGAGGCCCGCCGCCGGGTCGCGGCGTGACGGCGCACCTCGCCGCCGGGGCACCGAGCACCGCAGCGGGCGGAGCCGTCGCCGTGCGCCCCCGCTGATGCGCCGGGTCCCCCAGATCCGCCTCGGCCCCCTCGTCGGGGCCGTGGCCGGTCCCGAGCTCGCCCCTGACCCCACCGATGACATCACCGAGGCCATCCTCGACGCCGCCGCCTCGGTGCTGCTCTCCGGCGGGCTCCGGCACTGCACCGTCGAGGCGATCGCCGAGCACGGGCGCATGGGGCGAACCACGATCTACCGCCGCTTCGACGGGCGCGACGACCTGATCCACGCCGTGCTGGCTCGCGAGGTGCGGCGGATGTTCGCTGCCATCGCCGCCGCCGTCGGGCACCTCGAGCGCCACGAGGACCGGATCATCGAGGGACTGCTCGCCGGCCTCCGCGCCGTCGAGAGCTCGCCGCTCGCCCCGCTGGTGCGCTCCGAGCCCGAGCTGCTGCGCCTCCTGTCGGTCGAGGCCGGTGCGCTGATCAACGTGGCGGTGACGTTCCTGGTGGAGGAGGACCGCCGGGCCAACGGGCGCGAGCCGACCGATCGGGCCCGCCACACCGCTGAGCTGCTCGTGCGGTTCGCGGCCACGCTGGTGACGACGCCGCAGAGCACCCTGCCCCTCCATGACGACGAGCTCGCCCGCCGGGCCCTCCACGACCTGCTCGACCCGTTGCTGGTGCCCTTCCTCTAGGAGTGTCCCTCCGCGTCGGTCGGGGACCGCAGCCCTGTGCCAGGGGCGTCGGCGAGGACGGCGGCGAGGGTGCGGAGGCCCAGCTCGCCGTAGCCGGGGGCGTCGGCGGAGTCCAGCCGGTAGAGCACGTTTTCCCAGCCCGAGCCGAGCAACCGCAGGGTCCGGTCCGCCAGGTCGGGGTGCTGCTCGGTGAGCAGGGCCCGCACCCGCGCCTCGTCGACGAGGACCTCGGCCGCGGGTCGCAACCGGTCATGGCCCGATCACCGGCTCGTCCTCGGCACCCCGCCGGCTCAGCGCCGTGGAATATCACAAGTAGGTGCTTGTTTAAACCGAGAACCCACCAAGGAGACCACCCATGTCCACCGCAATCGTCACCGGCGCATCCCGAGGCCTCGGTCGGGCTCTCGCTCTCGACCTGGCCCGCGACCGGTGGGACCTCGTCATCGACGCCCGATCCGCCGGCCCCCTCCAGGAGGTGGCCCGCGAGCTGCAGGCGGCGGGCGGCACCGTCCGGGCGCTCGCCGGCGACATCGCCGACCCGGCCCACCGCCGGGCCCTGGTCGAGGCGGCCGAGGAGCGGGGTCCGCTCGACCTGCTCGTGGCCAACGCCGGCACCCTCGGGCCCAGCCCGCTCCCGTCGCTCGCCGAGCTGTCGCTGGCGGATCTCGAGGTGACCCTCCGGGTCAACACCGTCGCCCAGGTCGGGTTGGTCCAGCAGGCCCTGCCCGCGCTGCGCGCCGCCGGCGGCACCGTCGTGGCCGTCACCTCCGACGCGGCGGTCGAGGGTTACGAGGGCTGGGGCGCCTACGGCGCGTCGAAGGCGGCGCTCGAGCAGCTCGCCCACATCCTCGGCGCCGAGGAACCCGCCCTGCGCGTGTACCGGTTCGACCCGGGCGACATGCGCACCCGGATGCACCAGGACGCGTTCCCCGGCGACGACATCTCGGACCGCCCCGAGCCCGAGACGGTCCTGCCCGTCCTGCGGCGCCTCCTGGCCGAGCGTCCACCCTCGGGCCGCTATCGGGCGGCCGACCGCGCCGGAGCGACGACGTGACCGCGGCGGCCACCGACCGAGGGCCCGCCGCGAGCGGTGGACCGGGTCCCTCGCGGGTCCCGGCACCCGCGCCCCGTCGCCTCGCCTTCGAGCTACCGACCGCGCTCGAGGCCCACGAACCACCCGAGGCTCGGGGCCTGTCCCGCGACGCGGTGCGCCTGATGGTGGCCCGCCGCGGTGACGAGGTGCTGGTGCACTCGACCTTCACCCTGCTCCCGACGTTTCTCGACCCCGGCGACCTGGTCGTGGTCAACACGTCGGGCACCCTGCCCGCCGCGATCGACGCCGTTGCGGTGGACGGGACGCGGCTGGTGGTCCACCTGTCGACCCGCCTCGACGACGGGCAGTGGGTGGTCGAGCCCCGGCGACCGTCGGGGGGCACCACCGAGCGGTGGAACGGGCCGCTCCCGGTGGGCGAGCTCACCCTCGCCGCCGGCGGTTCCCTGGCCCTCGTCGAGCCCTACGGCGAGGCCGGTCGCCTCTGGGTCGCGGCGGTGGCGACCCCGGGGCCCCTACGAGCCTGGCTCGGCACCCACGGCCGGGCCATCCGCTACGGCTACGTGGCGCGCCAGTGGCCCTTGGCGGCCTACCAGAGCGTCTATGTCACCAACCCCGGGTCGGCAGAGATGCCCAGTGCCGGACGGGCCTTCACCCCCGAGATCCTCACCCGCCTGGTGGCCAAGGGCGTTGGCGTCACGCCGGTGCTGCTCCACACGGGTGTGGCGTCGTTGGAGGCCGACGAGCTGCCCTACCCCGAGCGGGTCGTGGTGCCCGAGGTGACCGCCGCACGCGTCGCCCAGACCCGTGCCGCCGGTGGGCGGGTGATCGCCATCGGCACGACCGTGGTGCGGGCGCTGGAGTCCGCGGTCGACGCCGCCGGTCGGGTCCGTCGCTTCGACGGGTGGACCGATCTCGTGGTCACCCCCGAGCGCGGGGTGCGAGTCGTCGACGGCATACTCACCGGCTGGCACGAACCTGAGGCGTCGCACCTGCTGATGCTCGAGGCCGTCGGCGGCGAGGCCCTGCTGCGCCGGTCCTACGCGGCGGCCATCGCCGAGGATTACCTCTGGCACGAGTTCGGCGACACCCACCTCATCCTCCCTTGACCGCACGTCCGGCAGCTGTGGCGCCAGACCTGCGAAACGGCCGCCTCCCTGCGCCCTCTCGGTCCAGCAGGGTGGCGATCTCGACCTTGATGGTGGTGACGGTCCTGCAGCCGGCCGCGGGAGCCTCGCGCGGGCCCGTGGGATCAGTCGGCGGCGGCGCGGGGTGGGGCGGCGTGGGCCTGCAGGTCGGCGAGGTCGGCCCACTCGAGGGTGGCGACGTGGGTGGCCTCGAGCACGACCGCCGGTGCGGCGCCCGCCTCGAGGGCCTCGTGCCACCGGCTGGCGCACAGGCACCACTGGTCTCCCGGCTGGAGGCCGGCGAAGCCGTGCTGGGGCATAGGGCTCGAGAGGTCGTTGCCGGCCTGGGCCGAGAAGGCCAGGAAGTCGGCGGTGACCCGCGCGCACACCGTGTGCACCCCGGCGTCGTCGCCGCCCGTGTTGCAGCAGCCATCGCGGTAGAAGCCGGTGACGGGATCGGTGCTGCACGACTGCAGCTCGGTGCCGAGGACGTTTCGAGCCATGCCCCATGGGACCACACCGTCGGGTGCGGCGACGACCCGGGGTCACCCTTCGAGGTCAGGGGACGGCGATGGCGCGGCCGACGCCGTGGTCGCCCCGCTCGAGCGAGGCGATGGCGGCGGGCACCGCGTCCAGGTCGAGGTGGCGGGTGTGCACGGTGATGTGCCCGGCTCGGGCCAGGGCCACGACCTCCTCGAGCTCGCGGGGCTCACCGGCGTAGGAGGTGTGCAGCCGGCACTCCCACGGCAGGGAGAGGAGGTTGAACGAGAACGACCCGAGCTTGGTGCCGATCAGCACCACCCGTCCGCGGGGCGACGCCACCGACGCGGCCAGGGCGAGGGTGGCGTCGGTGCCGACGAGGTCGAAGGTGACCGACGCGCCGTCGGGGCGCAGAGCCCGCACCTGGCCGGCCAGGTCGTCGTCGGGGTGCACGGCGACGTCGGCCCCGAGGTCGAGGGCGAAGGAGCGGCGGGCCTCGTTGGGCTCGACCACCACGACGGTGGCCGCACTCACCGCCTTCAGGATCTGGATGGCCATGTGGCCGACGCCGCCGGCTCCGATGACCACTGCCAGCGAGCCGCCGACCAGCTCGTCGCGGGCCCTGCGGATGGCGTGGTACGGCGTGAGGGCGGCGTCGTCGAGGGGGCCGGCGTCGCGGGGGTCGAGGTCACCCAGGGCCACGAGGTAGCGGGCGGCGGGCACGAGCAGGTACTCGGCCATGCCGCCGTTGGCGCCGAGCCCGGCCCCGGCGATGGGGGCGACGACGGGGCAGAGGCGCTCGTCGCCCCGGCGGCACGTCGCACACCCGCCGCAGCCCCACTCGGCGTGGGCGACGACCGGCGCGCCCTCCTCGAGGCCGACGACGCCGGGGCCCCACCCGGCGATCCACCCGGCAGTCTCGTGGCCGAGGGTGAAGGGACCACCGCCGTAGAAGTCGGGGACGCGGGCGATGGTGACGTCCGAGTGGCAGAGCCCCGCTCCGGCCACCCGCACCAGCACCTGGCCCGGCCCGGGGTCCGGCTGGGGCACGTCGGCCAGCTCGATGCCGCCGCCGACGGGCACCCGCACCGCCCTCACAGGCCGGGGTCGTCGGCGGCGTCGTGGAGCCACCAGAGATCCGCGCTGAAGCGGCGCTCCTTCCACCACTCGGGGGCGTGGTCGAGCAGCTGGCCGTAGCTCCAGTAGTCTTTCCACAGCACCACCGAGTCGCCCTCGACCCGATGCACCGACACGAACGGGAGCGTGGTCTCCTCGCCGGTCTCCCAGCCCCAGATCTCGGCGTGCTCGACCATGACGATGTCGCCCGCGGTGGCCACCCGGCCACCGACGTGCTCGTAGCGGACGAGCGGCTCGATGCCGAGCCGGAGCCGTCCGACGATTGCGTCGGGTCCCTTGGCCGCGGTCGATGGCCCGGTGGGCACGTCGTAGTAGATCGCCCCGGGGCCGAGGTGGGCCGCGAGCCGCTCCCAGTCCCGGGCGTAGACGGCGTCCCAGAGCGCGGCGGTCACGGTGGTGGGGTCCGGTGCGGTCATCGGGCGTTCCTCGGGTCGGCAGCCGCCGCATCGTGCCACGCTGGACACGTGTCTACCAGAGCGGCCTGCACCTGCCAGGTCCGAGCCCAGATCGGGCTCGTGGACGGCTCAACTCAAAGGAGCCGGCCTCAGCGAGGCAGGGCGTCGTAGGCGACGCCGAGTCTCTCGCAGCACCGCCGGACGCCGGGCCCGTCGTCCCGGTTGGACACCAGGAGGTCATCGAGGACGACCGTCACGTCGTCGCGAGGTCAGGATCGTCGTCGGCGGCGACCGCGGCGTAGTGGTCCTCAGCCGGAAGGACCTCGTCCAGAGGCCGCCGTGCCTCTCCCGCCGGGACGGTGAGCACACCGAAGCCGAGGTCCATCACCTCGACCGGCCCACCCTGGTCGAGGTTCCAGCGGCGACGGGCTGCGGCCGGCAAGCTCATCTGACCGGACGTCGAAACCCTGAACGTCTCGACTCTCATCGACACCTCGCTCAGTTGGTGGGATCAGCAACCTACCAAGTGGAACTGTCGGCCGCGAGGAAGTCAATCCTCGTAGCGGAGGGCGACGGCGGCCTCGGGGGACGGGGCCTGGAAGGCCACGCTCTTCTGCAGCTCGAGGGTGACCGAGTCGGCGTCGTGGCTGCGGTAGGCGACCGAGATGTCCTGGCCGACGGTGAGCTCAGAAGTCGCCGCCGCGCTGGCTGAGCACGATGGCCCCGTCGACCGCCGGCGCCCAGATTACCGGGCCGCCGAGGATCAGGTGCAGGTGCTTGCAGGATCGGGTACCCACCCCGCTCGGTGGTCTCGATGACGCCGGTGTAGCAGCGGGGCCCGAGGGCTATGGCGTAGGGGCCACCGACACCGGCCTCCTTGAGCACGGCCACCGCCTTGGCCACGTGGTTGGGATAGCGGTCGAACTGCTCTGAGAGGGCGATCGGAACATGGGGCGAGGCGGCGGCGATGCCCGTGATGCCGGCGCCCTCGAACCCGTTGAACACCAGGCTGTCCTCGGCGAGGGCCAGCTCGCGGCAGGCGTCGGCCAGCGGATCGAGATCCGCGTCGGCGGCTCCACGGTCGACGGCCTCGAGCTCGGAGCGCACCAGGGTCAGCTGGCGCCCCAGCTCGAGCAGGGGCAGCACCTGGCGCTGGGCGGCGACGATGCCGGCCAGGGGCGAGTCGGGCAACGTCGAGGCCCGCCCGAGGCTGACTGCCGAGCGGTCCCAGCCGCACGGGCCGACGAAGTCGACCAGCTTGCGGGCGGCGAGGAAGTGGGTCAGGTGGCGGGTGGCGTCGCTGTCGATCTCGGCCCAGGCGGCCTCGGAGACGGGGGCGAGGTCGCGGAGGAGGTGGTTCACAGCAGGAGGCTCCAGGTCGGTGCGGGAGGGAGGATCAGAGGGAGAAGTCGTCGCCGCGCAGGCTGCCCACGCCGAGGCTGCCGTCGCCCGGAGACGCGGGTGTCGCGGCCGCAGCGGGGCCGCCCTCGGCGTCGTCGGCATCGTCGCCGCTCGTGGCGTCGTCCTCGGCATCGAGGACCGAACCCTCGGTGAAGAGGTAGGTGCGCATGTTCTCGTCGAACACCGGGTCGCGTCGGCGGAGCCACTCCAGGGTCATGATGGCGTGCTCCTTCTCCTCGTCGCGGTTGTGGGCGAGGATCGCCGCCAGCTCCTCGTCGCCAGTGGCCTCGACGCGCTGGTCGTACCAGTCGACGGCCTCGAGCTCCTCCATCAGCGCCGCGATGGCGCGGTGGTGATCGAGCGTGCGCTCGCTCAGCTTGTCGAGTGGCTCGTGGTACCCCTCGCTCGTCACGGGCCCTCCTGGGGGTTGGGCATCGGGTGGGGCGCGGACCCCCTCGGGGATGGTCCCGGGCGAGTCTCATCGGCGTCGTTGCCGACCGCAACCGGGAGCGGGGCTGTCATCCGGGGGTCGGTGAGGCCAGGGTGCCGGCGGTCTCGAGGTTCTGGAGCCGGACCTGCCCACGGGCCACGAGCCGATCGGTCTCGTCGTGGAGCTCGACGAGCCACAGCTGTTGGGTGTGGCCCCGGTGGATCGGGGTGGCCCGGACCGTGACGGTGCCCTCGCGCACGGCGCGCAGGAAGTCGGTGTGGTTCGACACGCCGACCACGTTGCCCCTGTCCGCGAGCCAGGTGGCGGCGCCGACGCTCGCCGCGGTCTCGACCGCGGCGCACCACGCCCCGCCGTGGACGATGCCGTAGGGCTGGTGCAGGTGAGGTCCGATGGGCAGGCGCAGCACGACCTCGTCGGGGCCGACGGACACGAACTCGAGCCCGAGAGCGTCGTTGAAGTCGCCCGTCGAGGCCCCTTCGACGGGGGAGACAGGCGGTTCGCTGTCGGCCACGGTGGCTCCTGTCGGTGGGTCAGACGGCCTGCGGCCGACGTCGACGGGGCCGAGGGTAGCCACGCCCCGGACCGATCCGGCGCCGTCAGGCGTTCTGGTCGCCGACCTTGGGGCCCGAGTCCACCGTGGTGGCGGACATGGGTCCGAAGGTCACGGGTGTGGCAGCCTCGGGGGGCGATGACGACTCCGCGCGACCTAGAGGCGGCCGCTGAGCCCGTCATCGACGAGGTGGCGGGGGCTGCCCGGCTGGCCGGGGCCCTGGTCGACCAGCTCACCATCCCGGTGCGCGACACCCATCGGGCCCTCGCCGACCGGGTGTTCCGGCCCTTCGGACCGGCGGCCACCCCGGTGCGCCTCGTCCACGACGGCCTCTCCGGTGCGGTGTACGCGTCGGTGCGAGGTGGGGCCCGGCTCACGGGGGCCGCGGCGGGCACGCTGCTGGCCATGGCGCACGGCCGCCAGGACCGGCGTTCGCTCTCGGCTCATCCCCGGGGTGCCCAGGCCCTCGCCTTCGCCAGCGGCCTGCTCGGCGACTGGATGGACGGGCGGGCCGACGATCTCACCGTGCGCACCACCCTCACCCAGCACGGGCGTCCGGTGTCGACCGATCCCGCCGTCCTCGCCGAGGAGGTCGGCGCCGTCGCCGACCGCGTCGTGTTCCTCGTCCACGGGCTGGCGGAGACGACGGCGTCGTGGCGATGGTGGTCCGCCGACCGCGACGGCCGGCCGGTGCCGTCCTACTCCGAGCGGCTGGCGGACGAGGGCTGGACACCGCTCGAGGTGGGCTACAACACCGGTCTCCCGGTCACCGCCAGCGGGCGCGACCTCGCCAACCTCGTGGACCGCCTCGTGGACGCGTGGCCGGTGCCGGTGGCCGAGGTCGCCCTCGTCGGCCACTCGATGGGCGGGCTGGTCGTCGGCGTGGCCTGCCACCACGGGGTCGAGGAGGCTCAGCCCTGGACCGACCGGGTGCGCCACGTCGTCACCCTCGGCACCCCGCACCGGGGATCGTGGCTGGCCGTGCTGGCCGCCCGCGGCGCCCAGACGTTCGGGCGCCTCCCCGAGACCCGGGGCCTGGGTGGGATCCTCGACCTGCGCAGCCCCGGCATCCGGGACCTGACCGAGGGCTGGCCCGGACGCCCGCCCGTGGCCGCCGACGGCGACGATCCCGTGCCGGCGATCCGCACCCTCGCCGAGCTGTTGCCCCACGCCCACCACTCGTTCGTCGCCTCCACGCTCCGCACCCCGACCCACCCGCTCAGCCGTCTCCTCGGCGACGGCCTCGTCCACCCCCGCAGCTCCACCGGACCGGCCAAGGGGGGCGGACCCAACGTCCGGGTGCGCCAGCACGCCGGCGTGGGCCACGTCCGTCTCGTGCACCACCCCGCCGTGGCCGACGACCTCGTCGACTGGCTCGGCCCCCGCACCACCCCGGCACCGCCGCTGTCGCGCTAACTCCGCCGTCCGGTGACCCGATTGAGACTCCACAACATCGATCCCGGCGACCAAGAACATGTTTTCAACGCCGAGTCCATCGTGGAACGTCGTGAGACCGTAGAGTGTCCGCATGTCTCCTAGCGAGCACCGACTCGGGGAAGCCGTAAGGCGAATGTTTGCTCGTCCGGAGTTCATGATGCCTCTTGCCGCAGCTGAGTTGCAGTATCGGAAGAACTACTACCGCCTCAACGCTGCAGCGCTGCTCGAGGATCTCTTCTTTGATGCGCTCGGAAGCTACATCAATCGAGTGGAACCGACACTCACTTTCAACCGGGCCCAACTGGGAGAGAAGGAGTGGGACTACGCCATAGAAGACACTAAGTACTCACATAAAGTGATTCACACCGTGAGCGATGTTGGAATCGACTGGGATGCCACTCACACTGAGCCCGTCTGGTCTGCCGAGCATCCTATCGCAATTTTTTTGGGATCTGGCGACCCTCGTAGGCCAAGGATGGGCCTGGCACCCAACTTGAGTAGGCCGGTCTCTTTCGCCTCGACCAACGCCCGACTGCGGAATAAATCGCGAGTGGGCATTGGTGTTTGGGCAGGCCAACAGAGCCTGGAGATCATCTATAGTTCAAGCCACGACGAGGTCAGCCTTGGCTTGCGTGAGGCCCTACCCTTCAAAGCGGCGTGGCCAAGGATCGCCGAACAGATCGCTAAGGGGTCAGGTGCGAACGATGTCGAGATAGTTTTCTGCGAGCGCGTCGCAAAGTCCGCGCCTCCATTTGCTACTGAACTGAGTTTGGAGTCCAAGTACTTGCGGCCTGGTCTATACCTCTTACCGAAGCAGACCCTGCAAGACATACAGGTGAAGAAGAACAATCGAGGTCGTCAAATCCCTAAGGAGACTGTGCGAAGCCTCCTCCAGCAGGCCGTCATCAACGGCACCTTCGCGCCGGCCTCGCTATGGTTCGGCGTTTACGCCTCAGATGTGCCTCCGGATCTCTTCATTACCCAAAGCCAAGAGTACGAAAGCCTCTTCAGTCCAAGGCGCCCCGGGTAAATGCTCGAGATTGGACACGTAGCGGTGCCCTGGAAGGACGATCTTAGTGATTCACTAACCATTGGCCTGCTGTCGATAACCGACCGAAGTTGCACCACGGGGCATCGCCGTCGTCGAACAGCCTTCTCGCGAGGTGGCGCGCGACGCCGACGTTCACGGCGTTGCCCAGCTGCTTGTAGATGGTCTTGTCAGCAACTTCTGCGGCCACGAACCCCCGGAACGGGATGTCCTGCAATCGCGCAGCCTCCCGCGGCGTGACGCGCCGCCAATCGGTTCCGGTGATCTGCGGACCCAGGACGCTGGTCTGGGTGATCGCGACCAGCGCAGGAAGGTACGACGGAGGCTTCACCCGCACCCCCGAGGGCCTGAAGTGCGCAACGAGACCCTCGAGGTCGCGATCGTGGGACCAAGGCTGAGCTTTGCGGGCCTGCCACTCGAGCTTGCGACGCGAGGGCACGAACTCGGCGACCTTGAGGCCGAGCGGTCCCCACCTCTCCCGGCGCCAACTGTCCAGAAACCCCCGGTGCTCGTTGTAGAAGGCGCTGTTCTTCCGGAGGAAGTCCTCTTTCCAGCGTGGCGTGCCGGGGCCGATGACCGGGCGCACGCGGAATGCATCGACCCAGATTGGGAACCCGGGCAACGTCTCAGCATCGATGCCCTGTACGAACGCCTGCCACGCCTCGAGCCAGGTCCGCTCGACATCGCGGATGCCGTAGATGCTCATGTCGACGTCGTCGTCGAGGATGTCGGCCACGCTCCAGTCGTCGGGGTCCCACCCGGCAGTCGGCTCCCGCCGAGCCAGGGGCTGACCGTGGCGCAGCTCGATCGCGCTCGTCGACGGCAGCCTCCGGGCCAAGACGAAGACGCGATCTCGAACCTGTGGAGCGCCGCCCAGATCCGGGGAGAGGAGGTGAGGAGACAGCACCACCGGCTCGTCGGACACGCAGTACCCCGCGTCTCGCAGCGACTCGACGATCGTCCACCACGTGTCTTCATGGCGTGGACCGGCCAGGTTGCGTACGTTCTCAAGGATCACGAACTCCGGCTGGCGAGCCAGGACGATCGACATGATGTCAAAGAAGAGCGTCCCTCGGGTCCGGTCGCGGACTCCGTGCTGGAACCCCGACTTGGAGAAGGGTTGGCAGGGAAAACCGGCACACAACACCTCGTGCTCCGGAACGCGCTCACGGACCTGGTCGAGGCCGAGATCGGCCGCGCCCGGCCGAGGACTTCCCCTGGTCAGCCTGCGAATGTCGTCCTGGATCTGCGACGGATCCATCTCCGGGAACGATGCCTGATACACCCGGCGACACTCTTCGTCGAGCTCAACCGCGAGGACGCAATCACCTCCAAGATCGGCCAAAGCGTGATGGAACCCTCCGACGCCTGCGAAGAGATCAACGAAACGAAAGCTTGGTGGGGAACTCGCGTTCGGACCTCTCACGTAACGGGAACTTAGCAGCTGAGGCTCGCCGGGTAACGGTCCTCCCTCCGCTCGAAGGGGCATCACGATCTGACCTTCGATCTCTCGTCTCGCCGCCACGGCTTCCTCCTCGGGCGCGGTGCTGGATGACCCGAGGCCGAGGCCCCCTTCCGAGCACGTGGCTCGTTCGGCCAGAGCCTACGGAGGGGGTGCGACAACGGGCGAAGCTGCCGCAAGCAGCTCGCCAGCCCGCACGTGGCCGAGTCCGACAAGCGCCGCGGCGACGACGCGCACCGCATCGTCGACGCCGACGTGCTCCCAGCACCGGACCACCTGCCAGCCATCGGCCGAGAGACCCTTGCTCACCCTCGCGTCACGTTCGATGTTGGCCTGGAGCTTCGGTTCCCAGTACCCGAGGTTCGTCTTGGGCATGTGAAAGTGCTCAGGGCAGACGTGCCAGAAGCAGCCGTCCACGAAGACGGCGAGCCGCTGCTTGGGGAAGACGACGTCTGCGCGCGTCCTGGTGCCGCCAGCACGGATGAGAAGGTCCTTTCGGAACCTGAGCCCCGTCGCGTGCAATGCCCGCCGGAGCTCGACTTCGGGTTTGGTGCCAGTTCGCCGGTTTGCCTTACCGACGGCGGTCGCCTCGGGGCTCGACGGTTCCGGGTAGGGCACGATCTGCCCTCGGCCGAGGTTGACGGTGCGACCCACCCGACCAGTGTGGCCTGCGAGCAGGTGGGGCGGAGCGGTCCTAGCGTCAGGGGCATGACGCGACTCGGCTACCAGATCCCCAACTTCACCTACCCCGACACCGACTCGGCCGGGCTCTTTCCGGTGATCGCCCGCCAGGCCCGCGAGGCCGACACCTCGGGCTTCGACACCGTGATGGTGATGGACCACTTCTACCAGCTGCCCATGCTGGGCCCGCCCGAGCTCGAGATGCTCGAGTGCTACTCGCTGCTCTCGGCCCTGGCCCAGCACACCTCGACCGCTCGCCTCTCGGCGCTGGTCACCGGCAACACCTACCGGAACCCGGCCCTGTTGGCCAAGACGGTCACGACCCTTGACGTCGTCTCCGGGGGCCGGGCCCAGCTCGGCATCGGCGCCGGGTGGTTCGAGCTCGAGCACGACTCGCTGGGCTTCGAGTTCGGCACCTTCACCGACCGCTTCGAGAAGCTCGAGGAGGCCCTGCAGATCATCAAGGGCATGTTCGCCTGCGAGCGTCCCAGCCTCGACGGCAAGTGGTACCAGGTCTCCGACGCCATCAACTCGCCGCCCCCGGTCGGGAAGATCCCCATCATGATCGGCGGCGGCGGGGTCAAGAAGACGCTGCGCCTCGTGGCCCAGTACGCGGACGATTCGAACCTGATCTGCGGGGCCGAGGAGATCCCGTCCAAGCTCGAAGCCCTCGACGGCCACTGCGAAGCGCTCGGTCGCGACCGCTCGGAGATCACCGTGTCGTGGAGCGGGCTGGCGTGCGTGGCCCCCACCCACGACGAGGCGGTGGCCGAGCTCGACACGTTTCTCGGCGGGCGGGGCCTCGACCTCGCCTCCATGTCGGATGACGAGGCGGCCGGCGTCCGCGCCATGGTGCCCCACGGCGACCCCGACGAGATCGGCGAGCTGTTCTCCGAGCGCCTCACCACCGGGATCGACGGCGTCACCGTCAGCGCCCCCGCCAACGGCCACATCGAGGGCCGCGTCACCCTCCTTGGCGAGACCCTCACCAAGGTCCTCGCCTGATCGATGCGTCACGGAGCCCAGTAGGTCGCCCGCAGATCGTCCGCGGTGAGGCCTTGGTGTCGAGGACGATCACGCCTCGAGATCCGCAGCACGGGGTCGGTCGCTCCGCTCCGGGATGTCGAGCTCGGCCCCCGAGGTCAAAGCCACCCGTCGGCGGATCTGGCTCGCCAACCCCCTCTCGACCGGGCCGTCGTCCAGTGCCTCACCGAGGATGGCTCGGGCCTCGGCCTCCATGGAACGGCCGTGCTCGGCGGCGCGGCGCTGCAGTGCCCTCTTCCAATCGTCGTCGAAGGCCCTGATGGTCAACGTGGCCATGCTCGAGTCTCCCACGGGGTTCGGGTGCGAGCCCTGCATGCAATGCTGGCATTAATGCGCCCTGAGCGTGGGCTCGCCCGGGTTGGCGGCCACCGGCCGCCGAGGCGGCGACTCCCACCGGATGAAGTGACCGGCCGAGGGGCAGCGGTGGGAGACTGCTCGCATCACGTCGCCGACCGATCCCCTCGTCGCCCTCGGCTGGTCTGACCGTTGGGCGG
>NZ_DATLXO010000174.1:0-40156 GCF_035575815.1 Iamia sp. | reverse complement strand
CGATAGGTCTCGGTGTGGCCGCCCTGGCGACCGAACCCCTTCACCTCGGTCACGGTGATCCCGACGACCCCCGCGGTCTTCAACGCCGACTTCACGTCGTCGAGCTTGAAGGGCTTGATGATGGCAGTGACCATCCTCATGGGCTGTCTTCCTCTCTGCGAGCCGTCGGCTCAGGCGTTGGTCTCGTGGTAGGCGGTCTCACCGTGCTCGGCCAGGTCGAGCCCAGCGTCCTCGACCTCGTCGGACACTCGCACATCGATGGTGATCTTGAGCAGGGACAGGAGGCCGAAGGTGACGATCCCGGAGTAGAGGATCGTCACGCCGTTGGCCAGCGCCTGCTCGCCGAGCAGGCCGAGACCGCCGCCGTGGAACAGTCCGGCCATGACCTCGGTCCCGAAGTAGTCGGGGTCGGAGAACAGCCCGAGCAACAGCGAGCCGACGAGGCCGCCGACGAGGTGGACGCCGACCACGTCGAGGGCGTCGTCGTAGCCGGCCTTGGTCTTGAGGCCCACGGCGAAGGCGCAGATCACCCCGGCGATGAGCCCGATGTAGATGGGCGACATGCCGGCCACGAAGCCGGCCCCGGGGGTGATGGCCACCAGGCCGGCGACGATGCCCGAGGCCACGCCCAGGTTGGTGAAGTGGCCGTCGCGTACCCTCTCGACGAGCGCCCACGCCAGACCGGCGGCGGCCGCGGCCAGGAAGGTGTTCATGAACGCCTGGACAGCGGTGCCGTTGGCGGCGAGGGCGGAACCGGCGTTGAAGCCGAACCAGCCGAACCAGAGGAGCCCGGTGCCGAGCATGACGAGCGGCATGGAGTGCGGCGGGTGACCCTCTCCCGGCCAGCCCTTGCGCCTGCCCAACACGAGGACCGCGGCGAGGGCGGCCACGCCGGCGTTGACGTGGATGGCGGTGCCACCGGCGAAGTCGAGCGAGCCCCGGTCGCCGAGGAAGCCGCCGTAGACCCAGCGGAACACCGGGACGAACACGATCAACATCCAGACGGGGGCGAAGATGGCCCAGGCCGAGAACTTCATCCGGTCGGCGACGGCGCCGGAGATGAGCGCCGGGGTGATCACCGCGAACATGCCGAGGAAGGCCACCGCGATCAGGGCGACCCCTCCGTCGTCGAGGTTGAGGTCCTTCAGGCCGAAGTACTCGAAGCCGCCGATGAAGTTGTTGGCGCCGGTCTCGAGGAGCGGGTCGCCGCCCTGGGCCAAGGAGAAGCCGATGACGACCCAGAGGATCGGGATCGTGATCAGGCACCAGAAGTTCATCATCAGCATGTTCAAGACGTTGCGAGACCGGTCCATGCCTCCATAGAAGAACGCCAGGCCCGGCGTCATGAACAGGACCAGGGCGGCTGAGATCAGCACCCAGGCCACGTTCCCGTCGGTTGCGGCTGCGGCCAGCAGCTCTTCCTCGCTCATCGGTCTACCTCCGCCAGTCGGGCGACACACCGACCAGGATGCTCGTCACCCCGGCACCGATGAGCGCTGACGGCTCCGCACGCTCCGCCATCAGAGAGCCCGTGCTGTCTGGTTCGCTCGCTGCGCTCGCTCATGTGAGGAGTCACCCTTCTCACGCGTTGGGGGCCCGTGGACCCGCTCGGTGCCGGCAACGTACGGAGGAACTGTTTCGTGGGCGTTTCTCCTCGTTGACCGCTGCATGACACGTCCGTCCGCGTCGTTCGCGCCCTCGGGGCCGACGACGCCTGCTCCCCCGCTGGTGGGGGCCATGGCGGGGTGAGCAGCCGACACCGGCGGCGAGGCCGAGGGTTTAGGCGACCGTCAGGCGCCCGTCGCAGGCGTCGTCTCGGCCCGTGTTGCGCCGCCAAACCCCATGGGTGGGGCCGCCCCTCGGTGAGGAGCGCCAGCACGCCGTCCAGCGCGCCCGTATGCTCCCACCCATGGCCCGCCGTGAGACCTACCTCGACCACCTGAGCGCCGTAAGGCTCTTCTCCTCGTGCTCGCGCCGCGAGCTGGGGAAGATCGCCAAGGCGGGTGACGAGCTGCCCGTCGAGACCGGGCACGTGCTCGTGACCCAGGGCGACGCGGGCCGCGAGTGCTACGTGGTCATCGAGGGCACCGCGACGGTGAAGCGGGGCAACCGCAAGGTGGCCACGCTCGGACCCGGCGATTGCATCGGCGAGCTCGCCCTGCTCGACCACGGCCCGCGCACGGCCACGGTCGTGGCCGACGGCAAGATGACCCTGTTCGTCCTGGGCTCTCGCCAGTTCGCCAGCGTCCTCGAGGACGTCCCGAGCTTGTCGCGCAAGGTGATGGCCGAACTGGCCTCCCGCGTCCGGGAGCTCGACAGCAAGATCTTCGGCTGAGCCGATCGCGTCGCCGGGCCGCTCGGGTCCGCCGGGCGTCGCTCGGCCGCCGGTGTGGACCGTTCACAACCGCGAAACAGGTGCGAAACGTCACCTTCGTAGCGTCGCCCCCATGGTGGACGACGCCCGGAGCGGGCGACCGGAGATCACGCTGGTGCGCTGGCCCGAGCAGGAGGCGACGCGCCTCGCGCTGCGGGCCGAGGGGCGTCCCCGGATGCTGCTGTTGAACCCCACCACCCCGGCTCCCGAGCCCGGTGACGACCTCGAGGACTGGGTCCGCATCCCGGTCGCCGAGGCCGACCTGAGGGCCCGCGTTTCGTGGCTGGCCCACCGGCTGGCGATCGACCGACCCGCGCACCGCGCCGACCCGGACCCGATGATCGACGACGACGGGCTCTTCCGCGTCGGCGACGAGTGGGTCGCCCTGCCGCCGGTCGAACACCGCCTGGCCCGGGCCCTGCTCGACCGAATCGGGACCGTGGTGACGCGCGATGCCCTGGCCCGCGCGGGCTGGCCCCAGGGGGCCCCGGGCCGCAACGCGCTCGACGTCCACGTGCTCCGGTTGCGTCGGCGCCTGGCCCCCCTCAGCTTGACGATCCACACGGTGCGCAGCCGGGGGTACCTCCTCGCCGTGAGCGGACCCGCCTCGGCTAGGGCCAGCGGCTGAGCACAGACACGAACCGGTCGATCCGCTTGGGTGCGCGTCGAGCGAGACAGGTACCTTCTTGGCCACCATGGCTACAGCAGAGGCCGCGCCGCCGGCCGCCAAGCGCATCCGCCCTCACCACCTGGTCATCGGCCTCGGCGCCGGCGTCGCTCTGTTCACGGCGGTCTCGGGCATCGTGCCGCTGCTCACCGGCTGGGAGAGCGACGAGCCCGTGCACCGCACGGTGTTCGGCAACGTCCCGAGCGTGGTGAAGCTGGCGTTCTACATCGTGATCCCGATGTCGATCTTCGCCGGTTCGATCCTCTTCGCCCAGCGCACCCAGAACTGGCAGCGCGGCGGCCCCGACGACCGTTCCACCACCCCCCGCAACGTCAAGCGGCGCATGGCCGACTTCCGCGCCGGGGCGTCGATGAAGACCCTCCTGCGCGACCCGGCCGCGGGGCTCATGCACTCGCTCATCTACTTCAGCTTCCTGATCCTGCTCGGGGTCACCACCACCCTCGAGGTCGACCACCAGCTGCCCGAGAGCGCCAAGTTCCTCCACGGCGACGTCTACCGGGGCTACTCCGCGGTCGGTGACGCCGCCGGGTTGGCCCTGCTCGCCGGAGTCCTGTGGGCGATCGTGCGGCGCTACATCCAGCGCCCGTACCGCATCCGCATCAAGTCCAAGCCCGAGCACGCCATCATCCTCGGCACGTTCCTCCTCCTGGCCGTCACCGGGTTCGGCGCCGAGGTGTGGCGCATCGCCCTCGAAGGGAGCCCGAGCTACGAGCGGTGGTCGTTCGCGTCGTACCCGCTCGCCGGGCTCATCGACGGCAGTGGGTCGTTGTCGGGTGGCCATCAGATCTGGTGGATCGTCCACGTGGCCAGCTTCGTGCTCTTCCTGGCGATCCTGCCGGTCACCATGTTGCGCCACATGTTCACCTCACCGCTGAACATGTACCTGCGCGACAAGGAGCGCCCGAAGGGCGCCATGAAGGCCATGCCCAACCTGATGGAGACCGAGCTCGAGACCTTCGGCGCGGCGACGGTCGAGGACTTCACCTGGAAGCAGCTGCTCGACACCGACTCGTGCACCATGTGCGGTCGCTGCACCAGTGTCTGCCCGGCCCACGCCACCGGCAAGTCGCTCGACCCCCGCGAGATCGTGCTCAAGACCGGCGAGGTCATGGCCGCCACCGGCTCACCCCAGGTGTCGCCGCCCATCGGGCTCGACGCCGAGATCACCATCGGGGCCGACTCGCTCTTCGAGCGCATCACCCCGGAGGAGGTCTGGGCGTGCACCACCTGCAAGGCCTGCGACGAGGTCTGCCCGGTGCACATCGAGATCCTCGACAAGATCCTCGACATGCGGCGCTACCTCTCGCTCATGGAGTCGAACTTCCCCACCGAGCTGGGCAGCGCGTACCGCTCGATGGAGAACAGCGGCAACCCGTGGGGCATGAGCCAGGCCGAGCGGGCCAAGTGGACCGAGAAGCTGGGCGACGACGTGCCCATCGTCGACGGCACCGAGGCCTTCGACCACGAGTACCTCTACTGGGTCGGCTGCGCCGGGTCGTTCGACGACAAGAACCAGAAGGTCACCCAGGCCATGGCCAAGCTGCTGAAGCGGGCCGGCATCGACTTCGCCATCCTCGGCCCGGCCGAGAACTGCACCGGGGACCCGGCCCGCCGCTCGGGCAACGAGTACATCTTCCAGATGCTCGCCATGGGCAACATCGAAACGCTCGACGCCATGGGCGTGAAGAAGATCATCACCCAGTGCCCGCACTGCTTCAACACGCTGATGAACGAGTACCCCCAGCTGGGCGGCCACTACGAGGTGATGCACCACTCGAAGCTGCTCGAGCAGCTGACCGAGTCCGGCGCCCTCGATCTCAGCCGAGCAGTGCTCGAAGACCGCATCGTGTACCACGACTCGTGCTACCTGGGCCGCCACAACGACATCTACATGGCGCCCCGCCAGGTCATCGGCCGTCTCGGTGGCGTCGAGATCGTCGAGGCCCCCCGCAACGGCACCACGGGCATGTGCTGCGGTGCCGGCGGCGCCCGCATGTGGATGGAGGAGACGGTCGGCACCAAGGTCAACGACGCCCGCTCCGAAGAGCTCATCGACACCGGTGCCAACCGCATCGCCACCGCGTGTCCGTTCTGCTACATCATGATCGACGACGGGGTGAAGGGCGCGGGCAAGGAGGAGGACGAGGTGAAGGTGGCTGACATCGCCATGCACCTCGTCGAGGCCATCGAGAACGGCGAGCGAGCCGACACCGCAGCGGTGCACACCGCGCCCGACGGTGCCCCGGTCGCCGGCGCCTGACCGACGCGCAGCGGGGGCCGCGCCCTCACACCCCGACGAACAGGTAGGCGATCTGGGGCTCCGCGCCCCCACCGCCCGACCACTTCGGGGCAGCCCTGCCGATCTCGCCGAACTGGTAGGCGATCTGGGGCTCCGCGCCCCCCATCGCCCGACCACTTCGGCGGCGGGGGGTGTGGGAGCGACCCCACCAATCAGCGTCGGTCGAGATCGACCCCCAAGATCGTTGCGTTCCGTGGTCGGCAGGCAGCCGGGCCAGGCGCCGCATTCGCCGCTGGTGGTGGCGTCAGGAGGAAACGATCGTGTCGGAGATGTCCCCGCCCTCGTCGTCGCTGCGGCCCGACGCCGCGCCGCAGCTGCGCACCGACATCGGGCCCATCGGCGGTCAGGCGCTCATCGAGGGCGTCATGATGCGCCGGGCCGGGGCCTGGGGCGCCGCGGTACGTCGCGCCGATGGCACCATCGCCACCACCGTCTCCGCTCTCCCCGACGACGGTCAGGGGATCCGCCGCATCCCGTTGCTGCGGGGGCCCGTCGCCCTCTGGGAGTCGGTCAGCCTCGGCACCCGGGCCATGCTCTGGGGCGCCCAGACCCGCGGCACCGCGGACGGCAAGGGCTACTCCAAGGGCGGCCTTGCGATCACCACCGTCGTCGCCGCCACGCTGGCGGTGGGCATCCTCGGGCTGCTGCCGGCCGTCGTCCCCAAGGCGCTGGGCATCGAGGGCCGCTGGCTCCTGAACATCATCGAGAGCGTCATCCGCCTCGGCATCCTCGTCGGCTACCTGGCCCTGCTCTCGCGCCACCGGGAGGTGAAGCGCACCTTCTCCTACCACGGGGCCGAGCACATGACGATCCACGCCTTCGAGCACGGCGTGCCCCTCGTGGCCTCGGAGATCCGCGGCTTCGACCGGCGCCACCCCCGGTGCGGGACCAGCTTCCTGCTCATCGTCGTCGTCGTCTCGCTGCTCGCCCACATCGCCATCGGTGAGGTGTCCTGGCCGGTGCTGGTGGCCAGCCGGGTGCTCGGCCTGCCCCTCGTGGCCGCCCTGGCCTACGAGGTGATCCGGCTGGCCGGCACGCAGCGCCACAACGTCGTCGGCCGGGTGCTGATGGCGCCGGGCTCGTGGCTCCAGACCCTCACCACCCAGGTCCCCGACGACGACCAGATAGAGGTCGCCATCGCCGCCCTGGAGGCCACCGTCTCGCTCGAGACCGCCCCCACGACCACCACTGCATCGACCACTGCCCGGGTCGCGGCGGCCGGGGCGCACCGATGACCGCCGGCCTCTTGGCCCCTCCGACGCTCATCCGCACGACTCGCGGGCGCGCCGTCGTCCTCGGGCTGGCGGCGGTCACCATGGCGGTCGAGATGGCATCGCTGGTCGTGGGTCGATCGATCCACATCGGCTCGCAGCCGCTGTCGGCCTCGGTGCTGCCCGGCCTCGTGCTGCTGGCGGCCCTCGGCGCCCCCTCCGTGGGCCGGGCCGGCGATCGCGACCGCCTGGTGCCGTTCTGGATCGCCATGGCCGCTGGGCTCCTGCTCGGCGTGGCCCTTCTCTCGCGCACCGGTGACCTCGCCGATCTCCTCGGGCTCGTCGTGGCGGCCGCCAACGAGGAGATCGTGTACCGCTTCGCCGTCCCGGTCGTGCTCGCCACCGCGCTGATGGTGCTCAGGGTCCCCACCCGCGCCGCTCGCGTCGCCGGCTACGTCGCCGCCGGGGCGTGGTGGGTGCTGCTGCCGGGCCACCAGGCCCAGACCGACGGCGCCGTCGCGATGGTGACCTACGCGTCCTTCGCCGTCATCAGCACCGTGGTGGTGGCCCGCTCCCGGGCGCTGATCCCGATGAGCATCGCCCACTGCGTGCTCAACGTGATCACCATCGCCCACCTGCGGGGCGACATCACCTCCGGTGGACGCGGTGCGCTCAGCGCCTGCCTGTTGTTCCTGCTCGTGGGCACGTTCGCCTGGCCCGGTGATCGTCCCGGGCGTCGAGCCGCGGCAACCGACGACGGGGACCAGGATCTCGTCACCGACACGGTGATCGACCTGCGCGACGGGCAGCGCCCCTCGGTGCACCGGGGCGAAGATCTCACCTGGGTCGACGAGCCGTCCGAGGACGACCAGCCCGAACCCGTCGGGGCCCCCGGCGACCGCCGCTCCGCGAACCACGGACCACCGCGGCACTAGCCGCCGAAGTTCTCCCAGTACCGGCTGGGGGTGGGACCGCGCTGGCCCTGGTATTTCGAGCCCACCTTGGCCGAGCCGTAGGGGCTGTCGGCCGGGGTGGTCATCTCGAAGAAGGAGATCTGGCCGATCTTCATGCCCGGGTACAGCGTGATGGGCAGGGTGGCGATGTTCGACAGCTCGAGGGTGAGGTAGCCGTCCCAGCCGGCGTCGACGAACCCGGCGGTGGAGTGGATCAGCAGGCCGAGGCGACCCAGGCTGGACTTGCCCTCGAGGCGGGCCACCATGTCGTCGGGCAGGCGCACCCGCTCGGCGGTGGCGCCCAGCACGAACTCCCCCGGGTGAAGGATGAAGACACCGTCGGCGGGGATGTCGACCAGCTCGGTGAGCTCCTCGAGGTTCTGCTTCACGTCGATGAGCGGCATCGTGTGGTTGCGGAACACCTGGAAGAACCGGTCGATGGTGAGGTCGACCGACGAGGGCTGGATGTGGGAGTCGTCGAGCGGGTCGATCTCGATCCGGCCGGCGGCAAGGGCCTCGCGGATGGATCGGTCGGACAGGATCATCGGGCGGTGAACCTAGTGCAGCCCGGTCACGCCCAGAGCCCGGTCACGCCCAGAGCCGGGTCAGACCGAGCCGCTCGACCGCTCGTCGCGGGCCTCGGCCTCGACCTCGGCACGCGTCTCGGGGTCGAGCAGCACGGGGTCGACGTCCTCGGGGTGGAGCCGGACCCGGATGATGCGACGCCACACGAACCAGGCGAGGGCCAGGAGGATCACCAGCAGGACCACGTACTGGACGTAGCCGAGGATCGTCTCGACCTCATCCTGGTACGACGAGGCGCCGTAGCCGACGAGGATCAGCGCCGTGTTCCACACCAGTGAGCCGATGGTCGTGTAGGCGGTGAAGCGCAACGGAGCCATGCGCCGGAAACCGGCCGGGATCGAGACCAGCGAGCGCACCAGGGGCACGCACCGACAGACCAGGACAGCCAGCTCCTCGCGCCGGTCGAACCAGCGCTCGGCCTTGTCGAGGTCCTTCTCCTTCACCCCGACCCAACGCCCTCGGCGGACGATGGCGGCCCGCAGCCGCTCGGGCCCGATCCAGGCCGCGAAGGCGTAGAGGACCCAGGCTCCGGCCACCGACCCGGCCGTCGCCGCCAGGATCATGCCGATCAGCGGGATGAGGCCGCCGTTGCGCTCGGCGTAGAGACCCGCCGCGGGCAACACGACCTCCGACGGGATGGGGGGGAAGACGTTCTCCAGGGCCACGAGCAGGGCCACCCCGAAGTACCCGAGGGCGTCGATGACCCGCTCCACGAAGTCGGTGAGGTCACCGAAGATGAACTCGCTCATCGCCACCCACCCACGGGCCCGGCCTCACCGTGGTGCGCGCCGCCCTTCGTCCTCAGTGCCACCGCCGGGGCGCGCGCGGACAGGGACGGGTGGGTTCGCACCCCACGATCATCCTCGGTGGGGCGGGACGGGACCAAGCCGCCGCCGAGCCCCGGTGCGGCCTGGGGTCCGCGCTGGTCGGCCACCCTGCCTCACCCCCAACCTTTCCATCGCTGGACATCGGATGTCTGGTATGCCTAACGTCCGGCCATCAGGTTCTTCACCATCTCACCAGGAGCACACGCACCCATGCCCACACGACGCCGCCGGGCCGCCTTGGCCCTCCTCATCCCGCTCGCCCTGCTCGCCCCCGCGTGCGGCGACGACTCGGGCTCCGACGAGGCCGGTGGCGGTGACCCCGACGCCAGCGGCGAGTCCATCGTCGTCTACTCGGGGCGCGACCTCGAGCTGGTCGAGCCCCTGTTCGAGGACTTCACCGAGGCCTCCGGCATCGAGATCGAGGTCCGCGACGGCGACTCGGCCGAGCTGGCGGCCCAGCTCCTCGAGGAGGGCGACGGCACCGAAGCCGACGTGTTCTTCTCCCAGGAGGTCGGAGCCATCGGCGCCCTGTCGAAGGCCGGGCTCATGGGCTCGCTGCCCGACGAGGTGGTGCAGCGGGTGGACGAGAGGTTCCAGCCCAAGGAGAGCACCGACTGGGTCGGGATCACCGGCCGCTCCCGGGTCATCGTCATGAACCCCGACCTCGTCGACGAGGCGCCGACCAGCGTGCTCGACCTCACCGACGAGCAGTACCGTGGGCAGGTCGCGTGGGTGCCCGGCAACGCCAGCTTCCAAGCCTTCATCACCGCCTTCCGGGTCTCGGTGGGCGAGGAGGAAGCGGCGCAGTGGCTGGAGGACATGAAGGCCAACGACGCCCAGATCTACGAGGGCAACACCGAGGTGCTCGAAGCGGTCAACAACGGCGACATCGGCCTCGGGCTCATCAACCACTACTACTGGGCGCGCACCCTGCCCGAGGTCGGCGGTCCCGAGGAGATCGGCTCCGACCTGATCTTCCCCGAGGGCGACGACCCGGGTGCGCTGGTCAACGCCACCGCCGCCGGTGTGCTGGCCGGCGCCGAGGACGACCCGGCCGCCCTGGAGTTCATCGAGTACCTCCTCTCCGAGGAGGGCCAGACCTACTTCGCCACCGAGACCTACGAGTACCCGCTCATCGAGGGCGTGGACGACCCCGCCGACATCCCCGCCCTCGAGGAGCTGGAGGGCCCTGACCTGGACCTCACCGACCTCGACTCGCTGGAGGAGACCCAGGCCCTGCTCACCGAAGCCGGGCTCCTCAGCTGATCCCACTGGTCCGGACCTCCGACGGCGAGGGGGGCGGCGCACCGGCGCCGCCCCCCTCGCGCCGTCTGCCCCCGCTGGTCCCAGCGGTCGGTGGCCTCGTGGCCGCCACCCTCGTGCTGTTGCCCCTCACCCACCTGGTGCTGCGGGCCACCGAGGGAGGCTGGGACGCGGTGGAGGTCACCCTGTGGCGGCCCCGGACCCTCGATCTGGTCGGGCGGACGATCGGCCTGGCCCTCGTGGTCACCGTCGCGTGCCTGGTCATCGGGGTGACGGCGGCCTGGCTGGTGGTGCGCACCGACCTGCCGGGACGGCGGCTCTGGCAGGTCGTGCTCGGCCTGCCCCTGGCGGTGCCGTCGTATGTGGCCGCCTTCGCCTGGCTCGGCTGGCGACCGGAGCTGGCCGGGCGCACCGGCGCCACCGTCGTGTTGGTCAGCATCTCCTACCCCTACGTCTACCTGCCCGTGCTGGCCGCGCTGCGTCGCGCCGACCCCACCGTGGAGGAGGTGGCTCGCTCGCTGGGGCGGGGACCGGTGGCGGTGTTCCTCACCGTGACCCTGCGCCAGGTCCGCGTGGCGGCCGCCGGTGGCTCGCTGCTCGTCGGCCTCTACGTGCTGAGCGACTTCGGCGCCGTGTCGATCATGCGCTACGAGGTGCTCACCACCGTGATCTACCGGTCGTACCGCGCCAGCTTCGACCGGACCCCTGCGGCGGTGCTGGGATGCGTGCTCGTGGTCATCACCCTCCTCGTCGTCGGCGCTGAGTCACGGGTGCGGCGCGGGGAGCGCCAGGACCGGGTCGGCGGCGGCGCCGAGCGGCCCGCCGCCCCGGTTCGGCTGGGACGGTGGACCGCGCCGGCGCTCGCCGGGTTGGTCGCGGTCATCGCCGCCGCGCTGGGCGTGCCGGCGCAGCGGATCGTCTACTGGGTGCAGCGGGGCACGTCGCAGTCTGACCACGCTGACGTGTGGGACGCAGCCGGCAGCTCACTGACGGCGGCGTCGGTGGGTGCCCTTGCCACCGTGCTGGTCGCGCTGCCGGTGGGGATCCTCTCGGCCCGCTACGCCGGGCGCCTGTCGCGGGGCGTGACCGCTGCGGCCTACGCCGGGCACTCCCTGCCCGGCATCGTCGTGGCCCTCTCGATGGTGTTCTTCGGCATCCGGGTGCTGCCGTCGCTCTACCAGCGCCTGCCGGTGCTGATCCTCGCCTACGTGGTGCTGTTCCTGTCGTTGGCCATCGGTGCGGTGCACGCATCGATCGCCCAGGTGCCGCCGGCGCTCGACGACGTGGCCCGGACCCTGGGACGCACCCAGCTCCAGGCCTGGCGGGAGATCACGCTGCGGCTGGCCACGCCCGGCATCGGCGCCGGGGCCGCCCTCGTCTTCCTGGTGGTGATGAAGGAGCTGCCGGCCACGCTTCTGCTGCGCCCGACGGGGATGGAGACCCTCGCCGTGGGCATGTGGCGCCAGACCTCCTCGGCCCAGTACGCCGCCGCCGCGCCCTACGCGGCGGCGATCGTGGTGCTCTCGAGCATCCCCACCGCCATCCTCACCCTCCCGGGCCGCCGACGGTGACGGAGGTCGCGGTCCACGACCTGACGCGGACCTACCCCGGTCGCCCCCCTGTGCCGGCGCTGCGGGGCGTCGACCTGGAGCTGCCCAGCGGTTCGCTCACTGCGGTGCTGGGCCCGTCGGGGTGCGGCAAGACGACGCTGCTGCGCATCCTGGCCGGCTTCGACCGACCCGACGGCGGCACCGTGGCCTTCGACGGTGACGAGGTCAGCTCGCAGACCCGCGCTCTCCCGCCCGAGCGGCGCCGGGTCGGCATCGTGCCCCAGGAGGGGGCGCTGTTCCCCCACCTCGACGTGGGCGCCAACGTCGCCTTCGGGCTGCCGCGCCGCGAGCGGGGCCGGGGCCGCAGGACCGGACGGGTGGCCGAGGTCCTCGAGCTCGTCGGCCTCTCGGGGTTCGAGCGGCGACGCGCCCACGAGCTCTCGGGCGGCCAGCAGCAGCGGGTCGCGCTCGCACGCGCCCTGGCGCCGCACCCGGCGCTGGTGCTGCTCGACGAGCCCTTCACGGCGCTCGACGCCGGGCTCCGGGGCACTCTGCGCGCCGATGTGTCGGCCACCCTCGCCGCGGCCGGGGCCACCGCGCTGCTGGTCACCCACGACCAGGCCGAGGCGCTGTCGATGGCCGATCACCTGGCGGTGATGCGCGCAGGCCGCATCGTGCAGTCGGGACCTCCGGCCGACGTCTACCACCGGCCCGCCGACGTGCAGGTGGCCACGTTCCTGGGCGAGGCGGTGCTGATCCCGGGGCGGGCCGGGGCCGCGGGCGTCACCTGCGCCCTGGGCGTGGTGGCCGTGGCCGACGACTCGCCCGGCCCGGCGTCCGGTGACGTGACGGTGTGCCTGCGCCCCGAGCAGGTCGTGCGGGCCGACGACGCCCGGGTCAAGGCGACCGTCGTGCACACCAGCTACCACGGCCACGACGCCCTGCTGGAGCTCGACGTCGCCGGTCAGGCCGTCGCCGCCCGCTGGGCCAGCACCACGCTCCCCCACCCCGGCGAGGAGGTCGGCGTCACCGTGACCGGCACGGCGGTCACCTTCGCCCCGTGAGGCCGGCGGGGTGATCGGCGACCGGTCTCGGGCGGGAAGCCGGCCGCAGGCCACGGCTATGCGCGTGCGGGGCCGTAGGAGGCATCCACGACCTGGCTCCTGGCGTGAGCCAGCATCTACCGAGCCTCAAGAACAGAAGGATCGGCACACCCCACCTCCACGGCACGGGGATCGGCAGCGAGGCCCTGACCGTGACAGGATGAAATCCCCGAATCACCGAGACCCCGCTGGGCTTCAGGCCAGCGGCTCCACTGGCACGCAACGGAGACCGCGACGTTGACGACGATGAAGTCCGAGCTGCTCGAGATCGTGCGCAAGCACGGATTGCTCGTGATGGACGAGCCAGTTCAACTGGCGTCCGGCGAGATGAGCCGATACTTCATCGACGGCAAGCGGGCCCTGGCGCACGGTCCCTACCTGAAGCTGGCGTGTGAAGCGCTGATCGAGTCGGTCCACAGTGCAGGCATCACGTTTGGGGCGGTCGGGGGCTTGACGCTCGGCGCGGACCAGTTCGCACACGGCACAGCCATCGTCGGTGGGGTCGATTGGTTCGTTGTCCGCAAGCAGGCGAAGGGGCGCGGGACGAACCGGCGCATCGAGGGCGCTCCTCTCACGGCGGGCGATCGAGTTCTGCTCGTCGACGACGTCGTGAGCTCCGGGGGCTCGATCCAGGAGGCATACCACGCCATTCGAGAGACGGGCGCGGAAGTCGTCGCGGCCGTCACCCTCGTGGACCGGGGCGAGGTGGCATCAGCGTTCTTCAAAGCGCAATCTGTGCCGTACCTGCCGCTCCTCACATACCGAGAGCTTGAGATCCCACCGGTGGGCCATGGACGCGAGCCAACTGCAGCGGCGGGCTGAGGGCGCGCTGCAGGTCCGGGGTTGAGCCCAGCGAGGCTGTCGGCGTCAGGAACCACCGCTATCATCGGCCCCCGCACCAAGGCGATGCGCTCCCGGGGTTCGCTCCAGAGTTCGCGGCGTCCCACTGCGGGTGTAGTTCAGAGGCAGAACATCAGCTTCCCAAGCTGAGAACGCGGGTTCGATTCCCGTCACCCGCTCTCCAACGAAGGCCCAGGTCAAGCCCGGTTTTCGGCGGCCTGGGCCTCCGCCGTTCCGGGGCCGAAATCCGGGTCGTGACCCTAACGTGACCTTCCGGAGCGCTGATCAGTTGCGATCGCCTCGTGTGAGCGGTCGCCGAGCTGCGGGTCGGCTCGGCTGTCCGTGCCTGCGCAAGAAAGCCGCCTACTACTCGGCACCAACGGGTTCTCCTCCGCTCCATGTGAGCTGGCTCACATCGGCCGCGTAGCTCGTTTCCATCAGCTCCAGCGAGATCTCGCTGCGCTTCCCCACCACGATTGAGGAGACAACGCCGACATCGGTCGAAACTCGTTGGGCTGCGGCTGATAGCCACCGTTTGATTTGCTCGGGGTCGGCCCCGTCGGCGGCCACCGCGTACAGCGCGATGTGAGGAGGGATCTGCGCGTCGTCAAACTGCATGAGGACATCGTGAACCCCCTCGGCGATTTCTCGACCAGCCCTGGAACCACATCGCTTGGCAACTTCCCGAGCAACTTCCACGAGGTGGTCTGGGACCGCTGGTCGATCGTAGCGCCGCCCAAGCCATGTCTTGAAGGCGCGTCGCCTGTGCGAAGCAAGGGCGTCATCTCGCTCAGGCACGAGTGACTGCAAAAGGGCCGGTGTCACCATCGCTCGTGGACCTGAGGCCTCCACCACCTCCCCGGTTGCGATCGCGAAGACCTTGCTTCGCAGTCCCCATCCCGGGTTGACTCCTCCGTCACGAACGATAGGCCTGAGCTCGATGCAGGCACCTTGCGCATCCAAAACCGCCGCGGCAAGATCACAATCTTGGCTACAGACAACCCACCGATCAAAGGTGTTGCCTTGGACCTGTATCGCTCCATCAGGTCCCAGCGCCAAGCTCGACACAGGAAGCCTGCCGCGGACCAGGCTCCCCTGCCGCCATCCGGCTTGGTGGAGACTGCCCATTCTGTCGCAGTCAATCCGTAGCGAGATCGACGGTAGCTTCGCCGACCCTTGATGGCCACATTCCTCGAATTAGACCAGGGGCACGTTGCGGCTGGTTGACTGCAAGCGCTGCCAGGTACGCGCCGGCGGAGTCCCTCTCGGCAAGAAGCGAGGCGGCGTACGGTGCACCTTCGCTCGGTGGCGTCGTCAAGAGGCGGTTGGCTTCATGCGGATTCCGTCCAGCAACGAGGAAGATGCGACCAACGATGTCATAGGCATCGTTGATCCGACCATAAAGGTCGCCGTAACGGGCGGACGACGCCCCCCGCGCCACAGCGCGCACCGTCGGGTGGGTTGAACGGAGAACCTCGGCGAGACGCCGGCCGGACCAACCGGTCATACGTTGAATCTCAATGACCATGCGTTGAACGGTCGGCGAACCGTGAGGCTCGGGTTCTGGCAGTAGGACCCAAGAGTCGAAGAGATCGGGTGAGACCATGCGCGGAGCGGGTTCGAAGGAGATGGTGTCATCAAAACGACTCATTCCTCCGGGCCACGCAGCGAACGCAACCGTTGCAGCGGCGCTAGCCGTCGCGCTCTTCCAAGCCAAAGTGGTGGCCTCCCTCCTCAGTCAGTGTCCAGTAAAAGAAGCGGTCCACCTGGCTGTGAAACAGCTGAAACTGCTCCACAAGGCGATCCGGGTCAAAATCCTGATGACCAACAGTAGCGACGTCAACATCCAGGAGGTACGACGGATCACCCACATCGAGCGGCGGGATCCCCGGAACGACGGATCCGCTCGGCACAAATCCATGCCGGACTATCGCCTGAACATCGCCGGGAGGGCCGCTCAAGTCGTCAACCGCCGCTGCGATTGCATGCACCTGCGTTACTGAGCTGACTAGCGATCTCGTGGAAAGGACCGAAGAACCGGCCCAGCCGACCAACTCCTCCCGGAACCATCTACGCCAAGCACCCGACTCGCCTGGAAGATCGGGCGCGAGGGACAGGTACCGAACCCCGAGGCGGTCGCTGCGAGGGACGCCAGCGTCGGCGAGAGCCACCAACACCTCGCGCAGAGCATCGATAAAGTCATCGACGGATGTGTACGCCTCGCCGACAGACACGGTGGCCGAGCCAGCGTTGACAGCGAGCGTGTACCCGGCATCGTCCGTCAGGTTCCAGCTGACTGACTCGGAGGCACCCGCCGCCGGGCCGGCGGGACCGGTCAGAAAGGCGATCTCCTGCGTCTTGACCTGCTCCATGTAGGGGAAGCGTGGCCGCAGGCGCTCCTGGAGGGGCGCGATGCCGGCCATGGTCTCGAAACCGGCGATGAGAGGGAATCTGACCTGAGCGAGTGCCTGCGCAAGCGGAGCATTGCTCAGCGTGTACGAGGGCGGATCAGGAAGGCCGAAGAGCGCCACTATTCCTTCTTCCTCGAGTTTTCCACTTGCTTTCCACAGTACCGTACGCGGTCAACCCCTCCGCTCAGGAATCGGGCCCACTCGTGCTGGAGGACGTGCGGAGCGAGGGGTCCGCCCTTGTGACCGGTGAAGACGTAGCCGTCGGCGCTGGGCTGGGCGTAGATGTCCAGGTGGTGGCGGAGGTCATCGAGCAATGCTCCGGGGAGGGAGATCGCCCGTCGCCCGGCGTCGGTCTTGGGTGGGCCGACGAGGTGGGCGCCGGTCGTGTCGAGCTGGCGCTGCTGGGCGACGGTGAGCGTGGCCTGGTCGAGGTCGACGTCACGGCGACGGAGCCCCAGGATCTCGCCTTTGCGGAGGCCCACGAAGGCGGCCGCCAGGACCACACATCGGAATCGTGGGTGGATGGTGGCGGCGAGGGCGTGCACTTGCTCCACGGTCGGGATCGGGCGCTCGTCGGCCGGCTCGACCCCGGCGCCCTTGATCGTGCAGGGGTTGGTCAGGGCGAGGCCGTCCTCGACGGCGGTGGCCATGATCGAACGCAGCAGCCGGTAGCACTTGGCTGCGGTGCTGGCTCCGGGACCGGCTGGGCCTCGTAGGTGGGCTGTCCAGGTCCGGACGGTGGCCGTGGAGAGCCGGTCGAGGGCGACGTCGCCGAGGGCGGGAAGGATGTGGCGGTCGAGCTGGCCCCGGTACAGCTCCCGGACCCGGGGACGGAGCGGTTCGCCGCGGCTGGTGAGCCGGGCGTCGAGCCACCTGGGTGCGTACTCGGTGAGTGTCACGCCGGCGGTGCGGGGTGCGATGCGCTTGCCGTCGGCCTGCTCGGTGAGCGAACGGGCGTAGGCCGTCTCGGCGGCTCGCTTGGTGGTGTGGGTGCCGAGGCTCAGCCTCTGGCCGTCTGTGGTGACGATTCGGACCCGGTAGCGGCCCGAGGGAAGGCGGTCGACGCCGCCCCCGGCCCGTCGCTGGCGCGTCATGGGCTCCTCCGTGTGGGAGGGGCAGCGGTTGGCTGCCGTGGGAAGGCCCATCGCCGATGGGTACGTGAAGGTGCCGGTGCTGGTCGCCCGGCGCGACGGGTCGGCCGACATCCGCCGCCAGCTCGCCGACGGCGTGGTGCTGCTGCGCCACAAGGCCACCGCGCTCGCCGCCTACGCCACCCAGACCGGCACGACGGCGGTGAACCCGGTGATGTTCCTGGTGTGCGCCACCATCACCGAGGCCGACGAGGTCGCCGAGATCCTGGCCGGGCCCGATCTGCTGGGCGACCCCGACGCGGTGCTGACCGTCACCAGCGACTCGCCCGACGCCGCCCTCGCCGCCCTGGCCAAGGTGGAAGAACCGGACTCGCCGGTGCGGGCCATCGTGTCGGTGCAGATGCTCAAGGAGGGGTGGGACGTCAAGAACATCTACGTCGTGTGCGCCCTACGGGCCCTAGAGTCCCAGGCCCTCTCCGAGCAGGTCCTCGGCCGTGGCCTCCGGCTCCCGTTCGGGCAGCGGACCGGCCGCCAGATGCTCGACACCGTCGAGGTCCTGTCCCACCGCAGGTTCCGAGACCTCCTCACCGAGGCCGGCACCCTGCTCGAGGCGTTCTTCACCGAACGCCACCCCGCCCACCTCGTCGCCCCCGACGCCACCGATGCCCTCACCGAGGGTCAGGCGATCGAGGCCGCTGCCACCGACGGCCGGCTCGACGTGCTGGTGCCCCCCACCGCGGGGGTCGACCCCTCTGGAGAGCCGGTCGAAGGCGGGCTGCTGGGCGCCGCGGTGGAAGACATCGAGCGTCGCATCGCCGAGACCGAGCAGCAGGCCCTCGCCCTGACCACCACCATGGACCTCGTCGCCGGAGCCAGCCGGGTCCGGTTCCCCCGCCTCGCCCCGCGTCTGGTCCCCCAGCCGTTCTCGCCTCCACCGTCCCGAACCAGGCCGCCGCCGAGCTCGGCGGCCGGTTCGCCACCGACACCGCGCCCACCCTCGACCGCCAGACCCTCACCGCCACCCGCGTCGACGACGAGGCCGGCGAAGGCGTCCGGGTCGAGGCGTCGGTGGCCGAGGACCCCGTCGAGGCATCGCAGCTCTCCCTGGCCCTCGACGACCTCCGGGACCGGATCCGACGAGAGGTCCTCCGGTCCCGGTTCGTCACCAGCACCCGGCAGGAATCCAACGCCATCAACCGGCTCGTCGAAGCGTTCCTCACCGGGGCCGGGGTCACCGACGCCGAGAGTGGCACGTGGACCGACGCCAAGGTCCGCAACGCCGTCGCCTCGTTCCTCGCCCTCGTCCGCCGGTACCACTCCCAGCGGGGCTCGTCCCTGCAGACCGAGGTCGAGCTGGTCGAGTACCCGCCGCCGGGGATCATCGCCCCCGACGAAGTGTTCCCGCTCAACTCGGCGTGGGCGGCGCATCGCTGGTACCGGGGCTTCACCAAGTCGATCCTCCCCGCCGCCCGGTTCGACGCCAAGAGCACCGAGCTCGCCCTCGCCCAGCTCTTCGAGGCCAGCACCCCCGCCGTGACCTGGTGGCTGCGCGTCGAAGCCCACCAGGGCGTGTGGATCCCCTTCGGTCACCGCCAACGTCACTACCCCGACTTCATCGCCATCACCGGCGACGGCCACCACTGGATGGTCGAGGGCAAAGCCGACGACCGGGCCAACGACCCCGAAGTGCTCGCCAAGAAGGCCGCCGGCTTCGAGTGGGCCCGCTTCGCCAACGACTCTGGCGACGCCCCCGACACCTGGCACTACCTGTTCGCCACCGAGACCGCCATCAAGCAAGCCGGCGGCACCTGGACCGGCCTCAAGAACTTCGCCGAGTGGGAGTAACCAGCCCGGTCGCGACCGAGGTTCATGATTCAGTTACGCCACGTTGCCTGACGTTGTCCGCAGCTCGGCGCGCTCGCTGAACGACACCCCCAGCGCATCGGCGATGTCGGACAGGCGGGCGAGGCTGGCGGACCGGTAGGCCGTCGACTCATAGCGCTGGATCTGCTGCTCGGCGACACCGAGCCGATCAGCCAACTGCCGCTGGGTCCATCCCCGTGCCACCCGGGCCTTGATCAGTGCGTCACCCAACCCAGCAAGCGAGGAGGCCTCGATCACCGTGGTCGCGCCGTCACGGAGCTTCTCGTACTCGCCGAGCTCCTCCCGGAGATCAGCAGCCTGGCTCTGGAGCCCCGCGACCTGGAGATCCCGGAAACCCTCGTCCCCCGCCTCGCCCGACTCCGTACTCGCGATCAGGCGCTCCAACTCAGCAAGCTTCCTGCGGGTCTGCTGGTACTGCCGTTCGTTGGTGATCATGTCCATATCTCCTTGGTGGGGTCGATCGCGACGATTCCCTTGGGTGTGCCGTCTCGATCGGACTGGAAGAAGTCGGCGAACTCCTTGCCGCTTCCGGCTTCCGTGACGTTGGGCAGGAACTCTCCGCCGAAACGGGCCTTCTGCGCGTCGCGGTGATCCCTCAGGTCGAGCAGCTCGGGGCCGGCTCCTGCGAGCACGTTGCGGTCGACCCCGGTCGGTGACCAGACGGCGTCGAAGTCGCCGGGCTCGTCCTTCGCGGTGACGAAGCTCCCGTTCAGCCAGACCTTGGTGCATCCCGCTCCCGCCAGGATGGTCAAACCCTCAGCGAGCCCGTCGAGCAACTGGCGTCGGCGGGGGTTCCATCCGAACCGCAGTTGGATCTCGTCCCAGCCGGCTTCGTGCTCCCCTACCGGCAGGACGCCCGTCGAGCCGTCGAAGGGAGGAATGGCCACACACACAACATACATGTTGTGTGTGTCATTGGGTCGACCGGCGGCCTCAGCCGGGAAGTTGAGCACGCCGGGGCCCGCCGGCGTGACCCTAGCGTGACCTTACGGAGCGGGATCTGGGGTCACGGGCCGGTACGCAACGATACGACACACCATCGGTGAACTGGGCAGATGACCGAACGCCCTGCTAGCCGCACTCCCTCCGACGAGCTTCCCAAGCTGAGAACGCGGGTTCGATTCCCGTCACCCGCTCCAAGAAGAACCCCAGGTCAGAGCCCCACCCGGCCAGCCGAAGCGGCCGCCGAGGGCCCGTCCGAGGTTGGCCGTGCCACACACGTGCCATTCGCTCCGGATCACCGGGAGCCACGCGTGGCGCCCTCCGCCAGGACATTGAGAGCGGGAGGTATGACCGCAACGGCTGGGCCGTGTTCCTCAAGGACGCCCGGATCCGAGGCCGCACCGTCGAGCGCCAGGCCGTCCAACGGTTCAACGTCCGATGCTCTTGCATCACCCGCCAAGACCTCACCGCCGCGCAGATGGCCGAGCGCTACCTGAAGCACCTACAGGCCATCACCCGCGCCTGCGCTCAGCCTGGGTTGTTCGTCTACGCCGTCCACGACCACCGCGTCGAGCGGCTCGGACTGAGCGATCTTCCAGCCAACGAGCACACCTGAGCGCACCCGGATGCGGTAGGGTGTTCGGTAGCGACCGGACACCGAACACACACGAGGCATGGATGCCGGCGATCCGAACGAGCAGATCAGACCAGACCGCTCTGGCCATCGAAGACCTGCGGGCCATCGCCAGCCCAAGTGCCGGCCTGACGATAGAGCCGAACGACTCAGCCGACGGGGTGACCGTTTCTCGGGCCGGACGGCGGCAATGGGAGGCCAAGGTGCACGCCCGTCGATCCCTCTCGCCGGCGGAGGCCCGAGCGCTCATCGCCGCTGAGAGCGACGAGGGTGCCAACGTCGTCGTGGCAGATCAGATCTCGGCGGAGGCCAGGGAACAGCTGGCGCAGGCGCCCGGGTGGAGCTGGCTCGATCGCCGGGGGGAGCTTCGTCTGCGTCGGGGGGCGACAGACTTCGAGATCCGCTTCGCCCCAGACGCATCTCGCGAGAGCGGCGGCACCGGGGCGACGCTTGCCGCACCGGCCAGCGACGGGCCGATCCGAGGCAAGGCAGGTATCGGCTACGCCTCCGCCCTGCTACGTGACCCCGAGAACCCTCCTTCGATCCGTGCCGTCGCCCGCAAGCTCGGCATGTCTCCGTCCACCGTCAGCGATGCCGCTGCGCGTCTTCGCCACGCCGGGCTGGTCCTTCCGTCCGGCGCACCGGCCCTCCCCGACCTGTTCTGGGCCCTCGCTGCGGTGTGGCAGCCCATCCGCTCCACCCCGGTGGCGACAGTGCCCGACCTGGCACGCCTGACGCGCCACGCCCTCAACCTCGACGACCTCTCTGCACCCGGATGGGCTCAAGGCGGCGATGCAGCCGCGCTGGCCTGGGGGGCACCGATGCTCGCCGTCGGCTCCCGGCCATGGCTCTGGGTCCCCGACCAGGCAACAGCCCGACGGGCCGAACGGGCCCTCGGCACGGCGAGCTGGGACGACAGCGCTGCCGTCATCGCCGTTCCTCCCACACCCCTCGTCTGCGTCGACCGGCAGCACTCCCCGTCGGCGAGCCTCACCTGGCCGACACCCCTCCCTCTCTACCTCGCCCTCGACCTGGCCCGCGACCGAGCCCGCGGCCATCAGATCCTCGAGGAGTGGGAGCCGCCGGGCCACACGATGCGGCCATGGGCGGGTCCACGATGACCATCCTCGTCCTCTCCCTCGACACCGCACCGCTCCTGGCCGCCGTCCGCGCCGTCCTCGACACCGACGACCTCCCTGCCGCCGCCCTCATCGGCGGCCTCGCCGTCACCGTTCGGGTCGCCGCGCCCGCCACCACGTATCGGGCCACCGCCGACATCGACATCGTCACCACCGACGCCGACCCCACCCTCGTCGAGCTCCTGACCAACCGCTACCACACCACCGAGCCGATCCAGGTCGCCGGCATCAAGGTCGACGTCATCCCCACCCCCCCCGTCACCACCGACGACCTCGACGGCATCGACGACGGCCCCCGCCTCTTCGTCGCCAGCCACCGCTGGGCCCTCGACACCGCCGAACCACTCACCCTCGCCACCCCCGATACCGACGCCTTCACGGTCGACGTCGCCACCCCCGCCGCGCTCCTGGCCACCAAGTGCCACGCCGTCGGCTACGCCCGAACCCAACGCCGCGCCACCAAGCACGGCGCCGACATGCTCGACGTCTACCGCCTCGTCGAGACCTACAACCCCGACGGCGAGCTCGCCACCCAGGTCCACGATGCCCCAGGGCACCTCGCACCGGTCATCGCCCACGTCATCCGCACCGAGATCCTCGCCAACCCTGCCAAGGCAGCCATGGCCATGGCGTCGACCAGCCCCGTCCCGGTCGACACCGAGGATCTCGCCGCCACCCTCGAATCCTTCATCGAAGACCTCGACACCGGACCGGCCTGAGGATCGACGACACGCTCATTGACAGCATCGTGAGCCCTGGATACGACGCCGCCGGGGGTTGCCGACGACCGCGCGGAGCGTCAGCCAACCAACGCCCCTGCCCTCGAACGGCACCTCGGGGACGGGTCCGGCGACTGCGTCCCAGGCGTTCCGGTCGCGTGTTCGGGGACACACGCCTCGTCGTCGATCACACCAGAGCCGTCGATATGGCGCGCCCGAACGGGCGGCGCAGACGCCTGCGCGCTCGAAGGTGCAGCAGGCGAGGCCGCGCGGGTGCAGCACCGCGGCGTGCGGGCCAACAGAGACGTGCTCAGAGAAGGGCGGCGGCGAACGGGTCGAGGTGGTCGTTCCACCAGCGTCGCCGGCGGGCGTAGCGCTCGCTGCCACCGGTCCGGTTCCACATCTCGACGGAGTTCGGGTCACCGGCGTCGACGCTGCGCCGGGCGGCTGCTTCGATGCGGTCGATGGCATCGTCCATGGCCGGGAGCAGTGCTGCCCGGCCGTCCCGGTCCAGTCCGTAGGCATCCGCGACGAGTCGTAGCCGTGCCGGCCGGTCGGCGGGTAGCCAGCCGAGCCGGGCCTGGTCGAAGTCGTCGTCGATCGGTACACAAAGGCGGGCGAGGTGGGCGAGGTCGTAGACGGGGCGGCCAGGGGCAGCGAACTCGAAGTCGAGCAGCGCAACGGCGATGCCGTCACGGAAGACGACGTTCGAAGGCTCTACATCGTTGTGGCACACGACCGTCCCGCCCGCAGGGTCAGCCAGACCGTCGCTCCAGGTGAGACCCCGCGGGTCGAACCCGCGGGCGGCGTCGTGCAGCCCGCGCAGCAGCCTGGCGATGGACGCCAGCGCGGTGTCGGACTGGCTCCAGTCCGGATAGGGCGGCACAGGGACCTCGCCGTCGATGAACACGAGGCGCTCGCGTCCGTCCTCGTCGATGCCGACGGGATACGGGGCGCCCTCGAACCCTGAGGTTCTCACGGCCCGTAGGAAGGCGTGGATCGAACCCGAGTGCGGACTCGATGGCCGAAGAACATGCGGACCAACGCGGACGACCTGACCCGCGTTCGCGATCCCGCCAACGAGCTGCTCCTCAGCCACACCGCCACCTTGACAGACGAGTGGTGCTGACCCGTATCGCCGGCTATCGGGCGCCGAGATGAGCAACGTCTCCGCCGGGAAGCCCGATCCACTGCTCGCCATCCGGCATGGTGATGTGCGCAACGCCACGACCTCGACTGTGGCGTCGATGGTCGCGGGCCGGAACCCCGGCGGGGACGGGAAGCCCTCGTCGAGGGGCAGCCGCGCGATGGACTACGCAGCTCGGAGGCGGGCCTCGAGGTCCAGCGCGTCTTCGATGGCTTCGACAGACAGGAACTCGTAGAGATCGTGGATGCCCTTGGCATCGAGTCCGCGGTCAACGCGGAGAGCATGGAGCGTGGCACTCGGAACTCGAGAATCCTCGACGCACGGCTCGCCCCCGAGCACCCATGGCGAGATGTAGGTGTGCTCCGACGGGCGGACCAGGCTCGGCCCCCACAGGTCGCCGTGGGAGACACCCTCGATCGGCTCGGTGAGCTCGAACACGTCGAGGACCTCGACCAGGCCGTCGAACGCCTGCTGTCCGGTGAAGCGGTCGGAATGTTCGCCGCCGATGAGGAAGATGGTGCCGTCGCTGTGGACCGTCGGGTCGATCTCCGACGTGCTCAACAGCTCACGCAGTTAGCGCAGTCGCTCCGACGCGCTCGTGCGGTCCATGTGCTTGCTTCGCAGCCAGGCGAGGAGGCGCGCGTAGACGACATCGCGGTACGACCAGCCTCGAGGCTTGGCCGCGAACCAGTCCGGCACGAGCACCCCTGCCGTGGCCCAATCGTGGAGCGTCCTCGCGGGCACGGCCGACAGCTGATGGGCTCGCTCCGCGCTATAGCGACCACGCGGGTAGCGGAGGGCGCGCAGCACCAGAGCGCGGTCATCCGCTGTGAGGGCTGCCGTGGTCGCCGTCATGCCCGCAAGTATCGCAGTGATCGACGCAAACGGTCGTACTTCCTCCCGACGTCACGAGCCGATCGCCTGTGCGCAACCCAAGCCTGGCGGACGAAACTTGCGGAACCTCACCCACGAGAATCCGAGCTCGAGCGGCCCGCTCCAGCCGGCGGGCGTGACCTTAGCGTGACCTTACGGGGCGGCATCCGGGGTGACGAGGCGATACGCGATGACACGCCACACCACCGCTGACCTGGGCGAACAGGCGAATCACCTGCTCAGCGGACCCCCTCCGGTGAGCTTCTCAAGCTGGGAACGCGAGTATGGGGAATCTGCTTGGATGCAGTGACCCCAACATCTGGAGGTCCACCCGACTCGGGGGGGCCTGGAAGCGATGCGGCCGGAGAGAGAACCGTGACCAGAGCCGTGCTCGGCCGCGTTCGCCACGCGGCAGTACCAACTCGCCGTCGTGTAGACCGCAGCCTGCGATGCCGCCTCCACCAGCCATCCACGGACATCCTCGGTGAGCAGATCCAAGAGAAGATGGTCGTCGACAACCAGCACCAAGGAGTCGACCGGCTACAGCTGGGTCTGCATATCCGGGTCGTTGGCGACGATCTCGGCGACAGTCCGGTCGTAGTCTCCGCTGGCAACCCAGTCGCGCAAGGCCTCGCGGGCCGCCTCGGGCAGAGGATCGGTGGGAGGCGCCCAAGGACCATCCAGCAACTCGCCGCGCTCACGAGCGAGCTCCCGAGCGCGCTCGACGACGGCCTGCAGTTCGGGATCGAGCTTCAGTGTCGTCGCCACGGAGGCAAGGCTACTGGTCCCTCGAACCGGGCGCCTGGACCACGCCGTTCGAGGCTCGTGAACTCACTGATGACGATCCGCGTGTCGGCTCCTTGGTTGCCGCTGTCATGAGCTTCGACGTTCCCGCCGGCGGGATCTCATCGGTGGCGCCCGGTAGACCGCAACCGACGCGCCGCTGGAGCGTCGGCTCAGCACCCGCCCACTCGCCGCACCTTCCTGCGGGAACCCACGCAATGACTACAGTCGTCCGTGGCAACCGCCCAGGGAGCGCACCATGCACGTGGTGACCATCGAGACGCCGGCCCTGGGGGATCGCACCTACCTCGTCCACGACGAGCACGCTGCGCTCGTCGTCGATCCTCAGCGCGACATCGACCGGGTGATCGACGTCGCGGATGCCGTCGGGGTCGAGATCACCCACGTGGCGGAGACGCACCTCCACAACGACTACGTCTCGGGTGGGCTGGCGCTGACCCGGAGGGTCGGAGGCCGGTACCTCCACGCCGGGTCCGAGCACCTGCCCTTCGACCACGACCCCGTGGTCGGTGGCGACACCGTCGAGGTGGGAGCGCTTCGGGTGGAGGTGCTCCACACCCCTGGCCACACCGCTCACCACCTGACCTACATCGTCCGTCTGGGTGACGAGCCCGCAGCGGTGTTCACCGGCGGTTCGTTGCTCTACGGGACCGTCGGGCGGACCGACCTGGTCGCGGCGGTGTCGACCGAGGAGCTCACCCGGGCCCAGTACCGCTCCGCACACCGACTCGCCGCCCTCCTCGCCGACGACGCGCGGGTGTACCCCACTCACGGGTTCGGCAGCTTCTGCTCCTCGGCCAAGGGCACCGGGGACTCCGACGGCACCCTCGGCACCGAGAAGCAGATCAACATCGCGTTCACCACCGGCGGGGAGGACGACTTCGTCGACCAGCTCGTCTCGGGCCTCACCGCCCAGCCCGCCTACTACGCCCACATGGTGCAGCTGAACACGTCCGGAGCTTTCCCCGTCGACCTGTCCCCGCCCTCCCCCGTGGACCCGGTCGAGCTCGCCCGACGGATCCACCGCGGCGAGTGGGTCGTTGACCTCCGCCAACGCCGGGCCTACGCATCGGACCACATCGCGGGCACCGTCGGCATCGAGCTCGCCGACCCGTTCGCCACCTACCTCGGCTGGCTCATACCGTGGGCCACCGCGGTGACCCTCCTCGCCGACACCTCCGACGAGGTCGCCGAAGCCCAGCGCCAACTGGTCCGCATCGGGATCGACCGACCCGCAGGGGCAGCCGACGGCGGCATCGACCAGTGGGCCGGAGACCATGGCCGCCGGAGCTACCCGGCAGTCGACTTCTCCGAGGTCAAGGCGCTGCTGGCAGAACCGGCGACCTTCGTGCTCGACGTCCGTCGCGACGACGAGTGGGCCCGCGGACACGTCGCCGACGCCGTCCACCTCCCCATGCACGACCTGCTCACCCGCCTCAGAGACGTACCCGACGGGCGCGCCCTCGTGCACTGCGCGAGCGGCTTCCGGGCCAGCATCGCCGCCAGCCTCCTTGACCGTGCCGGCCAGGACGTGGTCCTGATCGACGACGAGTACACCAACGCTGAAGCGGCCGGCCTGCCCACGACCTGAGCAGCCGACCCGGTGACGCGCTCACAGAGGCCGTACCGTCGAGATCCGGACCGAGCCCGCCTCGACCTGCAGAGCGCAGGACTGGAGCGAACGCGGGAGGTGCTCGAAGACATCGCTCGGATGAGCGGAGTAGACCGGCGTCCATGATCCACGCCGATCGGATCCTCGTCCTGACGGGTCTTGCCCTGGTCCTGCTCGGGCTCTCGTCTCGTGCCGTGAAGCGCTACGCACTCAGCCCCGTCCTCCTCGCGCTGGGAGCAGGAGTCCTCGTCGGCCCTCACGTCCTTGACCTGATCGAGCCGGAGTCGGTCGTCCCGAGAGTAAAGCTGCTCGAGCAGCTGTCGCGCGTTGCGCTGGCCCTCTCGGTGTTCGACATCGCGCTCCGGACCAAACCATCGGACCTGCGGGCGAACCGGGGGCGCATCGCGGTCCTGCTCTTGGTCCTGATGCCGGCCATGTGGCTGGTCACCGCCCTCGGTGCGAGTCTCCTCCTCGGCCTACCGCTCGCTCTCGCGCTGCTGCTCGGTGCAACGTTGACGCCCACGGACCCGGGCGTGGCGTCGGCACTGGTCGCTGGCGTCCTGCCCAACCGGTTGCTGCCGAGGCGGGTGAGGATGAGCCTTCAGGTCGAGGCCGGGGCCAACGACGGGCTGGCTCTGCCCTTCGTGCTGTTCGCCGGTCTGCTCGCAACCGCTCCGAACGGTCAGGTGCTCAACCGGTGGGCGGTCGAGGCCGGGCGTGAGCTTGGGACGGCCGTCGTGGTCGGCGCCCTGGTCGGCCTCCTCTTGCTGTGGCTCACCGACCTTGCCGGCATCGAGCGCCTCGCCGAGGAGGACTGGTTCCCACTGGCGAGCACCGGTGTCTCGCTCACCGTGCTCGGCGCGGCCCACATCCTCGGCGGGACCGGCATCTTCGCCGTGTTCATCGCCGGGCTCATCTTCAGCGAGGGGCTACCCGAGGATCTGCGTCAGCCGATCCACACGGTGCACCGATCGGTCACCAAGGTCGCGCTGACCGTCGTCTTCCTCGCCTTCGGCACCGTGTTGCCGGTCGATGCCTGGTGGCCGAGCCTCGGTGGCGCCGGCGTCGCCTTCGCCGTCTGGGCGTTGGTCATGCGCCGCCTTCCGGTGGGTCTCCCGGCGCTGCTGCTCACGTCGACCGGCCCGGTCTCGTCGGCGTTCATCGGCTGGTCCGGCCCGCTGGGGGCGGCGGCGATCTACTACCTGGCCTTCATCGAGAGGTACGACGTGGCGGGCGGCGAGCGGCTCTTCCTCGCCGGCTCACTGGCCGTCACCGTGTCCGTGCTCGGGCACGCATTGACCTCTGCGTTGGCCGTTCGCGCCTACGGAAGGGTGACCGGGACCGAGGTGGAGGAGGGTGAGCGGGCCGAGGTGGACGGGCCGCTCCCGTAGCACTCCCCCGAGACCTCGGTGCGGGGGCAGCTCCACCTGAAGACCGATGATCTCCGCGATCGTACCCTGGGGCGATGGTCCTCTTGCTGGTCTTCTCGGGGTTGCTGCTGCTGGCTGTCCTGATCTCGAGTCGGGCGCACCGGACGGTGCTCTCCACCGCGGCGCTGTTCCTCGTCGGTGGCTTCGTCCTCGGCGAGGGTTCGCTCGGAGTCCTCGAGGTGCGCGCCGAGGACGACCTGGTCGGGGGCTTGGCCGAGCTGGCCCTCTTCAGCGTGCTGTTCACCGACGGCATGAGGATCGGCCTGCCGCAGCTACGCACGGCGTGGCGGCTCCCCGGGCGCGCCCTGGTGTTCGGGCTGCCGCTCACCCTGCTGGTGACGACGACCCTCGCGCATCTGGTGGTCGGTCTCCCTTGGCTGGAGTCCCTGCTGATCGGAGCGGCGCTCAGCCCGACCGATCCTGTCTTCGCCGCGGCCATCGTGGGTCGCGAGGAGATCCCCTTCCGGCTCCGCAACCTCCTGAACATCGAGAGCGGCCTCAACGACGGCCTGGCCCTTCCCGTGGTGGTCGTCCTCTTGGCCTCCGCCGGGGCCGCCTCGGTCGGTGGCGTCGAGCTGCTGACCGAGGTCCTCGCCGGCATCGCGTTGGGAGTCGGCGTCCCTGCCGCGGCGATCCTCTTGGAGCGGACCCGCTTCTTCTCGGCCGCCACGGCGTACGAGCCGCTGAACGCCTTCGCCATCGGGCTCCTGGTCCTGTCGTTGGCGTTGCTCACCCACGCCAACGTGTTCCTCGCCGCGTTCTCCGCCGGGGCCACCGTCGCCACCATGAGCCCCGAGATGCGACAGGCGTTTCACCAGTTCGGGGAGCTGGTGGCCGAGCTGCTCAAGCTGGGCGCGGTGCTCGTGTTCGGCGCCCTGATCTCCTTGCCGTTCCTCAGTGAGATCGGCGTCAGGGGCTACATCTTCGCCGCGCTGGCCCTCTTCGCCGCCCGGCCCGTGGCACTGGGACTTGCACTGCTGCGGAGCACGCTCGACCGCAAGGAGCGGCTGGCCGCCTCATGGTTCGGGCCGAAGGGCTTCGCGTCGGTCGTCTACGGCCTCCTCATCCTCGAGGCCCGGGTGGACTTCAGCGACGAGATGTTCCACCTCGTCGCCCTGGTGGTCGCGGCGTCGATCCTGGCCCACTCGTCCACCGATGTGCTCGTCGCCCGGTGGTTCGAGCCCGGCACCGGCCACTCCTCAGCTCGGGAGACACCCGCCGGGGCTCCGCAGCACCCCGTCAGCGAAGCTTGATGTGGTCACCGTCCCCAGGTCGGTGCCGCCCGCAAGACTCCGTCGTCGCCGGTCCGCGCGCCCTGACCGATCGTGGCCGTGGCTGGTTGTCGTCCGCCTCACCGGGTAGTTCGGTCGACGGCTTGGGTGACCGGGCCCGCCGGCCCGAAGCACCTCGGCCGCACCCGCACACGAACCGATGAGAGGGACCTCACATGGCCACCACAGATCTGCAGCTCCTCGCCGTCATCGATGATCTCGCGCCCGAGCGGGCCGCGGCCAACGCCGAGCTCGTTGCCCGTGCCGCTCTCGGAAGCGGCATCGAGGCGTCGGGACATGCCGTGAGCGCCGGCCAACCCCCGTGGTTCGGGCTGGAGTCGGAGATCCGCCGCCTCGAGCGCGAGGGACTGGTGGATGTCGTCGTCGAAGGTGTGCCGACGTCCCCCGGGGACGAGTCCTTCCCCGCTCAGCGGGTGCGCATCGTCGTCACCGACGCCGGTCGCGACGCTCTCCAGAGCCGCGGATCGAGCTGATCCCGCGCCACGCGCACGCGCGGGAGGCCACATCGGATCTCGTCCACGCGCGAAGCCCCCGAGGCCGAGGCCCGTGGTCATCGGGCGACGACGCCCACTGCGCGGGGACCGATCCGGGTGCCCCGAAGGTGGGGTCTAAGCCCCGAACGGACGAGTCACCGAACCGGCGACCCAGCCGGTCTCCGTGCTTGCGGTGCCGGCCTCCCTGCAGCGACCGAAGGTCGTCGCCGGTCACGTCACCCGAGAGACCGGCGGCGCCGGCGGTCGTACAGTCGGGCGACCGGATGACCGTAGGGCCCCAGGCGGAGTCGAGTGGCCGCCTCGAGCTGACCTGGACGAAACAAGCACCTGCGACTCATCACCACCGATGGTGCGATATTCTCACATCAATGGAAGCGACCGTGCGTACCCCGCAGGGCCTTGGCGCGCGCGTTGCGGAAGGCCGAGAGACCGCTGGCCTCACACAGGCAGCGCTTGCCGACAGGCTCTCCATCGACAGGACATCGGTGGTCCGGCTAGAGGCTGGCGAGCGGAAGGTCTCAGCGACCGAACTTGCGACGATCGCCCAAGTCCTCGACCTGCCCATCGACTGGTTCGTGCTCGAGTCGGCGCCCGCAGTCGTGAGCCGACGGCGCGACACCCACCGGCAGCACACCTCAACTCGCGCTTTGGACGTTGCGGTCGACCGAGCTTCCCGTGATGTCCAGTTCCTGCTCGATCGGGGGATCCTGACGTGGTCCAAGCGCGAGCCAGTCGCGGTCCCTCAGAACCACTCTCAGGCAGAACACCTTGCCGAGTCGATCCGCGCCGACCTCAGACTCAACGACGAGCCGCTGCTCGGGCTCGCCGAGGTCGCCGAGGGCCTCGGCGTCATCGCCTTCTCACTTGACCTAGGTGACGCCCCCGACGGCGCTTGCGTCGAGCTCGACGGTGATGAAGGCGAGCGAGTCGGCGTCGCCGTCATCAACGGCGCTGAAGAACCGGGCCGGCGCAGGTGGAGCCTGGCCCACGAACTTGGTCACTTCCTCGTGGGCGACGCATACGCAAGCGACCACCCAGCCGGTGACGTAGAGCGCTACATCAACTCCTTCGTGACCTACCTCCTGATGCCTCGCAACGGGGTGCTCAAGGTGTGGCGAGACGCTGGTGGTGCAGACGCACGGCGAGCAGCGCTGCTGCTCGCCGCCCGCTACCACACGAGCTGGTCGGCCGCGTGCAGTCAGCTCGTCAACGTGCAGCTGATCGACCACTCGCGGCTGCACGAGCTGAAGCGAGCAGAGCCCACCCGCGGGGACTACGTGGCACTCGGTGAGGCGTGGACCGAGGAGCTTCGGCCGCCTGCAGTACCGAGGCGCTACACACAGAGCGTTCTCGGTGCCTACACCGGGGGACAACTGACAGCACAGCGGACCGTCGAGCTGCTTCGGTCGACGCTGAGCGCGCCAGAGCTCCCGACGCCCGCGCAGATCGACCTTGATCGCCTTCGGTCTGCCTTCGACCCACTGACGTGACGGCGGTCGTCTTCGATACGACAGCACTCAGCCACTTCGCCCGGGCCGGTCACCTGGGCGTCCTTGAGCGGATCACCTCCGGGTGCGATCGAGTGATGCCGAACGAGGTGGCGGCCGAGATCCAGCGAGGCGTCGACAACCACCCGGCCTTGGCGTCGGTGTTCACCGTCAACTGGCTCTCGATCGTCGAGCTCGACTTCCCCGAGGTCGTCCACGTAGCGATGTTCAAGTCGGAGCTCGGCGGGGCACCGCTCGATCACCTCGGCGAGTGCGCGGTGCTGGCACTCGTCAAGAAGCTCGGCGGCATCGGCATCGTGGACGATTGGGCGGCACATGAGACGGCGACACGGCACGGAGTCCCCGTGAAGAACACGCTGACGCTCATCTGCTCGGCCTTCAAAGCTGGAGCCGTAGCGCGGGAGAACGCGGAACACCTGGTCGATGAGCTCGCCGCCACGGACATGCGGCTCCCTGTCGACGGCAGTGGTCTCTTCGCCTGGGCCTACGCGGAGGGCGTCCTGCCATGACCAACTGCTCGGCGAGCTTGGGTCGCCGAGCGGCCTGAACCTAGCGTGACCCTACGGGGCGGGATCCGGGGCGGTACGCAACGATACGTTGCACGCTCTCTGAGCTGGTCAAGCAGGCGAAGGCCTGCTCAACAGACACCCTGCGGGGCACTGGGTGGCGAGGTCGGGGTCGTTCGGCGACGACTTCAGCGACGGCACAATCGTAGTCGCCACCGGCGACCCAACCGGCGAGCACAGGCGGAGCCGCTGGTGAAAGGTTGTCGGACGGCGGGGGCCCGGACCCATCCAGCAGCTCGCCTCGCTGGCGCGCCTGCTCGCGGGCGCGCTCGATGCGCACGACACGGGAAGCGGTTCCGGGTCCAGACCGACGGCGCCACCGTCACCCGCTACCGCGTGGGTGAGATCTCCTGGGCTCTGCTCATCGAGGGCGGCGCCTGACGCCGCGCGCCGTCGAACTGGCCCCTCCCCCAGTCACCAGGCCATCGAGGCAGAACCACACATGCGCCGGCTGGAGGTGGCGCACCACTCCACTTGTGCCGCTCGACGTCCATGCGGTCTCCCGGGGGGTCCTGGGCCGGTCTGCCCCCATCGGGCGGCGTTCAGGTCGAGCAGCTCGGCGTCGCATTGCCGCAACGGGCGCCCTACGCGATGTCGAAGAGGTCGGCCGCGTTCGTGGCCATCAGCCGACCGGCCAATGCCTGCTTCATCGTCGCGAGGTGGCGCTGCTCCTCGGCGATGAGATCGGGCGACCGCGCCAGGCGCACGAACTCGTCGGTGACGAGGCCTTCTCGCAGCAGGAGCGACACGGTCCTGTCGCAATAGCTGACCCGGAAGCCGAAGGTCCGGAGCGTGTGGCCCCGCTCCGGTCGCTCCAACGCGGGGTCGACCACATAGCGGCTGTCGGTCAGGGCGCGGGTCACCAGTTCGCAGGCATCACGAGCGCCCGGTCCGCCGAAGGCCGTCTCGATGACGACCTCTCGCCTCTCCACCAAGCCGTCCGGCTCGAGGAGGGCGAAAGCTCGCTCCATCACCTTGAAGCCGAGGGCCACGCCCGCGGGGCTGCTGGGCCCGCTGTAGCGCAGCATCTCCTGGAACGAGAAGGCCGCCGCGATCCCCTGCTCCTGCACCTCAACGCTGTGGGCCATCACCGCATCCTCCCCGCCCTCGGTCAGCTCGGCATCGGCGGCAGCCCTCGCCGCTCGATACCTCGGTCGGTCGGCCGGCTGTCATCCGAGGAGGGACTCGGTCAGCATCGGTGTGAGGTCGTCGTCGGCGGAGTTGAGCGGCGCTAGCTCTCGGATTTTGACTTCTTGGCCCGCGACGGCGCCACCCTCGGCGGCTCGTTGGGCTGCTTCGGGTAGACGGGGGGCCACGGCGCATCCATGAGACCGGCGGCCATGTCGCGCTCATGGAGCTCGAGCAGCGGTGCGAGGGACTGGGGCCGCTCGTACATCCCGGCCCAGGGGTTGCCATCGGCCGCGACGCGCTCGGCCACGACGGGCATCGTGAAGCGGTCAGGGTGGAAAGCCTCATCGAACTCGTCCCAACCGAACGGCGTCGACACCTGGGCCCCGGGTCGGGCCCGCACGCACCAGGCGCCGAAGATCGTCTTGTGCGGGGCGTTCTGGTTGAAGTCCACGAACACCCGCCGGCCCCGCTCCTCCTTCCACCACGCCGCGGTGACCTGGTCGGGGTGGCGTCGCTCCAGCTCGCGGGCGAGGGCCACCGCCGCGGAGCGGACCTGGTAGCTGTCCCAGTGGGGCTCGAGGCGCAGGTAGATGTGGATGCCGCGGTTGCCGGTGGTCTTGGGCCAGCCGGTGAGCCCGAGCTCCTCGAGGAGGTCACGGACGAGCAACGCGGCGTCGCGCACCATCGGGAAGTCGACGCCAGGGGTGGGGTCGAGGTCGATGCGCAGCTCATCGGCGTGGTCGGGGTCATCGGCCCGGTTCGGCCACACGTGGAAGCCCAGGCAACCCCTGTTCACCGCCCACGCAACGTGGGCGAGATCGGCGATGACGAGGGCGTTCGACGGCGTGCCGTTCGGGGTGCTGACCACGGTCGTCTCCAGCCACGGCGTTCCGCCCTTCTCGACCCGCTTCTGGAAGAACGACTTACCCTCGGCCCCGTTGGGGAAGCGCTGGAGCAGCACGGGCCGGCCGCCCATGGCCGCGAGCAGCGGATCGCGCACGGCGGCGTAGAAATCGACGAGGTCGCCCTTGGTCTCGCCCCGCTCGGAGAAGAACACCTTGTCGGGGTTGGAGACGACGACCTCGCGGCCGTCGAGCACCACGGTGGTCTCGTCGTCGGTCGGCTTGCTCACGAGGGTGACTCCTCCTCCGTGCCCGGCGACAGGCCCACGCCGCCGGGCGCGACCTTACGGCGCACACCGAGCGGGGTTCCGACGACGAACACCATGTGGTGGTGGCGGTGTCCGGTCGATCGGGCGAAAGCTGCTCCACCACCCGGCCTACTCTCTGTCATGGTCCTTCGGACGGACACTGTGCTCGGCATCGCCCTCGGGATCATGCGGTCCCACCCCTACGGCTTCCTGGCCACCACCTCGTCCAGGAGCGGGCCCAACCTCCGCTTGGTGCAGCACCTCCTCGTCGACGATGAGGCGACGATCTGGATCTCTACCAGCCCCCGCTCCCGCAAGGCCCACGAGATCGCGGCGCGGCCGACGGCGACCTACGGCGTCGAGGACCGCGCCGCCTTCGCGTACGTCACCGCGAGCGGCCCCGCCGAGCTCGTCGACGACCCGACCGTCGGAGCCCGCCTCTGGGACGAGGACCTGCGGGCCTTCTTCCCGGCGGGGCCCTATGGAGGTGACTTCGTCCTGATCCGCCTGCGCCCCGAGACCCTCGAGGTGATGGACTTCGCCCGACAGGTGCACCCGGAGCCCTACGGGCTGGCCCCCGAGGTGATGACCCGTCAGGGGCCGGGTTGGGTACTCCGGCCCGGAGACCCGGGCGCAGGTGGCTGACGAGGTCACCGCCGCCGAGACCCGGCTGGCTCGCCGTCGGGAGCGCCTGCCCACGCCCACCTACCCGGCTGAGCTGCCCATCACCGCGCGGCGCGATGAGCTGCTCGCCGCCATCTGCGACCACCAGGTGGTGATCGTCGCCGGGGAGACCGGCTCGGGCAAGAGCACCCAGCTGCCCAAGCTGTGCCTGGAGCTGGGTCGGGGCGTGGTCGGGCTCGTCGGCCACACCCAACCGCGGCGGATGGCGGCTCGCACGATCGCCGAGCGGGTCGCCGAGGAGCTCGGCACCGACGTGGGCCGGGCCGTGGGCTACACGGTCCGCTTCACCGACCGGGTCGGCGACGACACCAACGTGGCGGTGATGACCGACGGCATCCTGCTCGCCGAGGTCCAACGGGACCGGCTGCTCAGCCGGTACGACACGCTGATCATCGACGAGGCCCACGAGCGCAGCCTCAACATCGACTTCCTGCTCGGCTACCTCCACCGACTCCTGCCCGAGCGGCCCGACCTGAAGCTGATCATCACCTCGGCCACCATCGACACGACCCGGTTCTCCGAGCACTTCGGCGAAGCGCCCGTGGTCGAGGTGTCGGGGCGGACCTACCCCGTCGAGCTCCGCTACCGCCCCTACGGCGGACTGGTGGCGGCCGAGGAGGGCGACGACGTCATCGACGACGACCGCGACCAGACCCAGGCCGTCGTCGATGCCGTCGACGAGCTGAGCCGGGAGGGGCCGGGTGACGTGCTGGTGTTCCTCAGCGGCGAGCGGGAGATCCGCGACACCGCCGAGGCCCTGATCGCGGCGGACCGGCGCGACACCGAGGTGCTCCCCCTCTACGCCCGCCTTTCGGCCGCCGAGCAGCACCGGGTGTTCGCGCCCCACCGGGGCCGGCGGGTGGTGCTGGCCACCAACGTGGCCGAGACGTCGTTGACGGTCCCCGGCGTCCGGTACGTGGTCGACGCCGGCACCGCCCGCATCTCCCGCTACAGCCACCGGCTGAAGGTGCAACGCCTGCCCATCGAGGCAGTGAGCCAGGCCTCGGCGAACCAGCGGGCCGGTCGCTGCGGGCGGGTGGCGCCGGGCATCTGCATCCGCCTGTACTCCGAGGAGGACTTCGCCGCCCGACCCGCGTTCACCGACCCCGAGATCCTGCGGACGAACCTGGCGGCGGTCATCCTCCAGATGACCAACCTGGGCCTGGGCGATGTCGCCGCCTTCCCGTTCCTCGACCCGCCCGACGCCCGGGCCGTCCGCGACGGCGTGGCCCTGCTGGAGGAGCTCGGGGCCCTCGACCGCGGCCAGCCGGCCGACGATCGGCGCCTCACCCTGGTCGGGAAGCGCCTGGTCCGACTGCCCATCGACCCCCGCCTGGGCCGCATGGTGCTGGAGTCAGAGCGCCAAGGCTGCGGGCGCGAGGTGCTGATCATCGCCGCCGCCCTGTCCCTCCAGGACCCCCGCGAGCGACCGACCGACCAGCGGCAGGCCGCGGACGAGATGCACCGACGCTTCGCGGTACCGGGCTCGGACCTTCTGTCCCTGGTGGCGCTGTGGGACCACCTCGAAGAACGCCGCGCTGCGCTGTCGTCCAACCAGCTCCGGCGCGAGTGCAAGGCCGAGTTCCTGAACTTCCTGCGGGTCCGGGAGTGGCGGGAGCTCCAGCGCCAGCTGGCCCGCGCCGCGGCCCCCCTCGGCATCGTGGCCGGGACCGAGACGGCGGAGCCCGACCAGGTCCACCGGGCGGTGCTGGCCGGTCTGCTGTCGCAGATCGGCATGAGGGACGGCGACACCCGGGAGTACCGGGGCGCCCGCGGCGCCCGCTTCCAGCTGGCCGCCGGCTCCTCCCTGGCCCGAAAGAACCCGGCCTGGGTGATGGCCGCCGAGCTGGTGGAGACCAACCGCCTGTGGGCCCGCGGTGCGGCCGCCATCCGCCCCGAGTGGGCCGAGGACGCCGCCGGCCACCTGGTGAAGCGCTCCCACGGCGACGCCCGGTGGGACGAGCGCTCCGGGAGGGCCGTCACCAGCGAGCGGGTCACCCTCTACGGCCTGCCACTCGTACCGGCGCGCACCGTCGGCTACGACCGCGTCGACCCCGACCACGCCCGGGAGCTGTTCGTGGACCACGCCCTGGTGCGGCGCGAGTGGGCGACGCACCACGGCTTCCTGGCCGAGAACGAGGCGTTCCTCGACGAGGCCCGCGCCCTGGGCGACCGGCTGCGGAGGGCCGACCTGTTCGACCACGACGAGACCCTCCTGCGGTTCTACGGCAGCCGGGTCGGCGGGGACGTGGTGTCGGGGCGCCACTTCGACCGCTGGTGGAAGCAGGCCCAACGCGACGACCCCGGCCTGCTCTCCCTGACCCTCGACGAGGTCGGCGACGGCGACGGCGACGGCCCGGCCCTCGAGCTCGCGGCCTACCCCGACACGTGGCACCAGGGCGACCTGGCCCTGCCGATCACCTACCGCTTCGCCCCCGGCGAGGACCTCGACGGCGTCACCGTCCACATCCCCCTGGCCGTGCTCAACCGGGTGGAGCCGTGGGACTTCGACTGGCAGATCCCCGGCTACCGGCGGGACCTCGTTCTCGCCCTCGCGGCCACCCTGCCCAAGTCGCAGCGCCGCAGCCTCTCACCGTTCGCCGAGACGGCCCGCCGGGCGGCCGACCGGCTGGGGTTCCAGGAACGTCCGCTCCCCGAAGCCCTGGCCGACGTGCTGACCGATCTGGCCGGGACCCGCATCGGACCCGACGACCTCGATGTCCGCCGGGTCCCGCCCCACCTGCGCATCACCTTCGCCGTCGACGACAGCGGCACGGTGATCGCCCTCGGCAAGGACCTCCGGGCCGTCCGCGACCTGGTCGGCGGGCGGGCCCGGCGGGCCATCGCCGAAGCTGCCCCCGGCATCGAGCGGACGGGCCTCACCCGCTGGGACGTCGGCGACCTCCCCCGTGTCGTGCGCTCCCGCCACGACGGCCAGGTGGTGGAGGGCTACCCAGCCCTCCTCGACGACGGCGACTCGGTGTCGGTCAGGGTGTTCTCCCGACCGGAGGTCGCCGATCGGATCATGGCCGGAGGGATCCACCGGCTGGTGCTGCTGTCGGTGCCGGTGGGCGTGCGCGGCCTCGAGCGCGAGGTCCCCGGCACCGTGCGCCTGGCCTTCGCCGCCATGTCGGAGCTGACCCTCGGCGCACTGCTGCGCGACGCCATCGGCGCCGCAGCGAACACGGTGATCGCGGATCGCGGCGGGGTGACCTGGACCGAGGTCGGGTTCGAGGCGGTGCTGGCCGGCGCGAGATCCGATCTCCGGGCCGTCGCCTCCCGAGCCCTGAGCGACGCCGGGGCCGTGGTGGTTGCCGCGGCCGACGTGACCGTCGCGCTCGACCGGCTCACCGCCCCGACCCTTGCGCCGTCGGTGACCGACGCCTCGGCCCAGCTGCTCCGCCTGGTGCGCCCCGGGTTCATCACCACCGCGGGCACGGCCCGCCTCACCGACGTGCACCGCTACGTCCGGGGCATCGGCGCCCGGCTGGGGAAGGTGGCCGAGGACCCCGTCCGCGACCAGCGGCGGATCGCCGAGGTGACCGCGGTGGAGAGCTCCTACCAGCGGCTTCTCGGCGCCCTGGCGCCCAGCCAGGTGACCCCGCGCGTCGTGGAGGTGAGCTGGATGCTCGAGGAGCTCCGGGTCAGCGTGTTCGCCCAGTCGATCGGGGCCAAGGGCCGGGTGAGCACCCAGCGCGTCCGCGCCGAGATCGACCAGCTCTTCGCCGGCGACCTCGACTGACATCTCGCGCCCGAACACCGGTGGTGGCTGACCTCTTCGCCGGTCCCGTGCTGCTCGAGGCGCTCAGGGTCGGTCGTCCCTGAGGGCGCAGAGGTCCAGGACCTGGCGTCCCCACGTCCACCCGTACGTTTGCGGCACCTGGGAAACCTGGATGCGGTGATGACCACCTCAGTGTCGTTCGCCACGCGACCGCCCAGGTGCTCCTGCCGCCCGTACAATGAGCCCTGCCGGGGCCGCTTCCGCTCACCCCTCCCCCGTGCGGGGGCAGGCCCCGGCACCCATCGCTCGGCGGAGCGCACCGATCAGGGCCCCACTGTCACACCGGCGTGGGATGATCGGGCCATGGCCTTCGGACAGCAGTCAGGACCCCCGGCGACCGCCCGGCAGGTGCAGGAGCTGCTCGCGCTCGTGCTCCAGGCCGGCCACACCGACTTCCGTGACGCCCGCGGTCCCCTCGGGCTCACCCAGCGCCAAGCCGCCGGCAAGTTCACCCGGGACGAGGCCGACGCGTTCATCGAGGCGCTCACCGAGGCCCAGGACACTGCGGATGTCCTGACCGAGCTCGACGGTGGCCCGCCCCCCCGACCGCGATCGGCGCGGGTCACCGCCGCCGATCAGCGCAAGGCCGAGCAGGTCAGGGCGCTGCAGGCCATGGCCCCCGAGCTCCTGGCCGCCGAGCTCCAACGCCGGGGATGGGCCGTGATGGCGCCCTGACGCAACCCGCGTCGACGCCGGTCAGCGACGCCGGGTCGAACGGCCCCGGAACGCCACCAGCCCCCAGAGCACGAGACCGACGACGATCACCACGATGATCGCCGTCTCGAACAGGCTGAGACGGGCGATGAGCACCGCACCAGTGTGGGTCAGACCGCGCACCCCTCGGGACCACAGGCCTCGTCGTCGGCCGTTCCGTCGACGGCGGTGATCGTGGGGGTGCGCTCGTCCGACGCCCGGCGGAGCACCTTGCGCCCGGCGGTGGTGTTCCGCCTGAGCCTCGCAGCGACCAGGGGCGCCGCCGCGCCGCGGTCGTAGGCTGGACCGTCGTCCCGCCACCGCCGCTGGGACCCGGGTGGCCCGCGATCGGTGCCGCCGACATCGAGGAGCACACCATCACCGCCGAGACCCCCGACGCCGCGCCCACCGATGGGTCCCCGCCTGACCCGACCCGGGTCACCGCCATCGACCCCGAGACCGGAGACGCCGTCGACCC
>NZ_DATLXO010000173.1:0-8786 GCF_035575815.1 Iamia sp. | reverse complement strand
GAGGACGACATGACACCGGAGCAGGCCGCATGGCTCGGCAGGATCAACCACGAGATAGTCGCTGAGGGCGCACGACTCGACCGGGTCGAGGATCTGCTCGCCGCTACCCGGTACGAGTCGGCGCTCACCCAGCAGAAGCTCGACAAGCTCATCGCGAAGTTGAACGCGTGACGCCGTTCGTGACCGCGGTGGACATCGTCCGGGTACTCGCGATCATGTCGGCCTCGACCACCTTCGGACTGGCGGTTGCCAACCTCATCATCTCCTACAAGGTGCTGGCACCGACACCACGCACCTGGAAGACGTTCTGGGGGAGCGGCGGTGGTTTCATCTGGCTCCACATCGTCGCTGTCGTCATCCCGTTCCAAGGCTTCGAAGCGTGGGGGATGTATGAGGTGCTCTCACGACTGGCGGACCCTGCAACATTCCGTGCACCGCTCCTCCTCGCTCTGAGCGGCTTCATCTCGGTCGGGTACGTCATCATCTTCCGGGTGGAAGTGGCACGTCTACGGCTGCGCGATTCAGTCATCCAGTCCGTTGAAGGTGACCTGTGAACGGCGGCGACATCGCAGCCATCATCGGTGGAATCACGGCCTTCGTCGGAACGATCTACGGCACCTGGCGTGGTGCAAGAAGCGACAAGGTCAAGTCGAGCTCTGACAACGCTGCCGTGCTGCTCGGAGGCTGGGAGAAGTTCCAAACCAAGACGCTGGAAGAGGTCGAGCGAGTGCGGAAGTCTTGCCAAGACGAGATCGCCGCTCTCAAGGTCGAGCACGAACAGGACCGGGCCGAGTGGAGGGGGCGTGAGAAGTCGATGCAAGACGAGATCGACAAGCTGAAGTCGCAGGTGCTCATCCTCATCCAAGCGAAAGCTCGGGGCGAATAATGAGAGACCACATCATCCTCGCTTGTGTCGTCGTCGTTGCAACAGGCTCTATCGTCACCGCCCTCGGCGTCGTGTGGCTGTGCGCCCACGCGACAAACGTGGCTTCGGTTCTTCGCCAGGCAGCACTCGATGCGGTCGAGTTGCAAGACGCCATGCATACAGCCGTGGTCGATGCGCTCCTACGCATTGAGGAAGCCGCCGCAGACGCCAAGGAGGCCGCTCTGGAAGCCAAGATGGCCGCGGAGAGAACGGCGGAGAGCGTCTACGTCGGCACCGAACTGGGCCACCAGAACGCAGAGTCGAACCGCCGGTTGGAGGGAACAGCCAAGGGAATAGCGGACGATCTGGCGGAGGAGCACGTTCGCGTCGAAGCCGCCCGCAGCCGCGCCGATGCCGCTGACGCTGTCGCCGTGCAGACGACCAAGGACGTGGCTCACGATCTGGCGAAGGCAACCGAACGCGCCAACGTCGCCGAAGGTTCGGACGGGGCAGCTGCTGATGCAGCGTCTCGGGCGAAACCGTGATCGTCCACTTCGTCACGCACGCGGCGGTGGGTGGCGCGGTCTTTGCCGCCGGTCGCACCTTCGACCGGCGACGACGGGACGCATGGCTCGTAACTGCTGCGGTCGCCACTTGGCGCCTGCATCAGTTCCACCATCAGTCCGCGAGGCGGACCCCGTGAGCGAGCGAGCCACCCACCTGCGCGTGGATCAGGTCCGGGCGCTCGACCACTTCTGTCACCTGCTGAAGGTGACGTTCGATGAGACCCCGTACCTCGTCGGCTCCGTCGACGTGCGCATCCCGATCGACGACGAGGCGTTCGAGGTCATCCCGATGGACGTGCTCGACCTGAACATGCTCCTGAGCCGGTGGGGCCAGCAGGTGACCGGGCTGCCCATCGACTGCCAGGCTCAGCGCCTGTCCGAGTTCCGCGACGCCAAGGGGCCAGCCAGGCCCCGAACGCTCCCAAGGAGGACCCCGTGAGCTCCGACCACTTCACCGTCCGCGCCGTCGTCCTGTTCCTCGGCGCCACCGCCCTCGCCGGCCTCGGCGGCCTCGTCTACCTGATCCGCGTCGGTGTCTCCGGGGCGGACCTAGCGATCGTCGCCGGGCCCGCCGGGACCGCGCTGGGAGCGCTCGCCACCCTCCTCGCCCGCACCTCTACCAGTGGCGGGACCTCTCCCGTGGAGGTGGTCAACCCGCCGGCCGACCCGGTGAACGTGGCCGAGGCGGGCAACGCCGACACCGTCATTCTCGTGTTCGCCGTCATCGTCATCGCCATCTCCATCGGCGCGCTGTTCGCCTTCGACGTCGTCCCGAACTGACCCCCGACCACCCCCAGGAGGCCCCCACATGAGAACCAAGATCGACAGGTCGGACGCCATCGACGGGATCCCCCGGGTCGTTGGCGTCCGCAAGACAGCGGGCGACACCTACGACGGGGCGTGCTCCTGCGGGTTCCGCTCGAGCGGGTGGCCGAAGCGGGGCCAGGCCGAGGAGCGGATCGAGCAGCACGTCACCGAGCACGGCACCGGCGACGCCGCCCCCGAGCTCGTCGAGCACCTCCGGGCGACCGGGCTCTCCCTCCAGACCCTCGAGCCCGTCCTCTTCTCTGACGAGCCCACCCCCGACGAGGAGCTGTAGCCCATGCCCATCACCGCCACCGATTTGTTGACCAAGCTCTCCGTCGTCGCCGCCGCCGGGAACACGACCGCCGGCACCCCCGCCGGCTCCCTAGGGGATCAGATCAGCACGACGCAGATCACCGAGGCGACCGTCGGCAACCTGTTCGACGCCATCAGCGGTGACGAGAACGCCGCCAGCGTGGTCGACTACCGCTGCCTCTTCTTCCACAACGCGCACGCCACCCTCGCCCTGACGGCGGTCAAGGTGTGGATCAGCGCCGAGGTCGCCGGTGGCGCCTCAACCGCCATCGGGCTCGACCCGGCAGGCGTCACGGCTCTCGGGGCAGCCGCCGCCCAGGCTGCGACGATCGCCAACGAGCTCACCGCCCCCGCCGGCGTCACGTTCACCGCGCCCACCACGAAGGCCGGGGGCCTCGCCGTCGCTGACATCCCCGCCGGTTCGGTCGTCGCCGTGTGGGTGCGCCGCACCGCGGCGAACACCGCCGCCGTCGACAGCGACGGCGCCACCATCTCCATCGGCGGCGACACCGCGGCCTAAGGCTCCTGACCGTGGTCACCGCCTGGCCTCCGATCGGGGCGTAAATGCCGACCCTCACTCACGTCGAAGGTTTCGAGCACGGCGCCCTGCTCGCCGCCGGCGGCGGGATCGCGACCACGATCAACGGGGCCATCGGACCCAACATCTACGTTGGTGCGGGCGGCGCTCGTACCGGTGGTCACGGCCTCGTCCTCGCCCCGACCGCAACAGCCGCTGCTCGGTTCGTCAAGACTGTCGGTACTGCCTCCGGTGCTGCCAGAGTCATGCGGTTCTACTTCCGCGTCGACACGGCCCCGACGACCGGTTCACTCCGGGTCGGCGGCATCCAGACCGTCACGAACCTCCTCGGGGTCCGGGTCCACGCCACCTCCACAGGAACCTTGGAGTTCAGGGCCGGAACGGTGCTGGTCGGGTCGCTCGGTTCCTACGTGGTCGGCACGTGGTACCAGGTCGACATCTCTGCGGTGACCACGGCGAACCCGTGGGCGGTGAAGTGCTCGCTTGACGGGGTCGTGAAGTTCGACACGACCGCAGCGATGGCAATCGACACGATCAGCGGTTTCCACTTCGGGGACACGAGCACCACCGGTCCCGCCGGACAGTTCTCGATCGATGACGTAGCGTTCAGTCAGACCGCCGCCGACTACCCGATCGGGGCGGGCAAGGTGCTCAGCTACTCCCCGAACGCTGACGGGGCGCACCTCAACCAGACGAAGTTCCAGGACGCTGCCGGGCTCGCCGTCAACAGCGTGACGAACGCCGCGTTCTCCGAGCTCAACGACATGCCGTTGTCCGCCACCACATCACGGGTGCAGCAGGTCACCGCCACTGCCGACATCCCTGCTGGCGCGTACCTGGAGGTGCTGTTCGCAGACACCGCCGAGACGGCCACCGCCAACGGTGTCGCTGGCTACCTCATGTACGGGTCGGCGGCGACCACTGCCAACAACGGCTCAACGATCATCCGTAACAGCGGCGGGGTCGAATCCTCGATCTACGGGACCGCTGCTGCGCCCGCTGACATGAGCGACACCGCCCCCTTCTACAAGTCGGGCGCAGTGACCGCTCCCGCCGCGGGGTGGACCCCGACGGAAGTGAACGCCCTCGTTGGCCGGGTCGGCTACTCGTCGGACGTCGCCCCGATCCCGTACTGGTTCGGGCTCCTCCTCCAGGTCGATTTCCCGACCGCCGCCCCAGCCGGGACCACACCCGTCGAGCGCACGATCAACCCCCGGTGGCAGGTCACCGCGCCTGTCGCCGACACGACTGACGCCCGGTGGCAGGCTCGAGCACTCGTCACCGACGCGACCGACACCCGGTGGCAGACAAGCGCACCAGCGGCCGGCGTCACCGACGCCGTCGACCTCCGGTGGGGAACCCGCGCCCAGGTCACCGACGCCACCATCCTCCGGTCCGCGACCCGAGCGGCGACAACCGACACGACCACCCTCCGCCACGCCGTCCGAGTTGCCCTCTCGGACGCGACCCAGATCCGTTGGCCGGTGCTCGCGCCGGCGACGAGAGCGAGGACACTCCGCTGGCCGGTACGCCAGGCGGCAGGGGACGCGACCGTGACCCGATGGGCGGTCCGCACGGTGATGGTGCCAAGGACCAACGACCTCCGCTGGGCGGCGCGAGGCGCAACGACCGACGCCACCGCGCTCCGGTTCGCCACCCGAGGAGCAGCGACCGACGGGACCGTCCTCCGGTTCGCCACCCGAGTCGGAGTGGCCGACGCGACCGACCTCCGCCACGCCACCCGAGCAGGCGTCGACGACGCGACCTCGCTTCGCTGGGCGGTCCGGACCGGCGTCGACGACACCACCGCCCTTCGTCACGCCGTGAGGCAGGCCACCGTAGACGCCGCCGAGATCGCCTGGGCGACGAGGACTGCTGCGACGGACAGCACGACGCTCCGCTGGGGGGTAGCGGCAGCAGCAGGAACCGCGACGGACAGCACGACGCTCCGCTGGGGAGTGGCAGCAACAGCAAGCGACTTGACCAACCTCCGGTGGCGGGCTGCAGCCACGATCGCTCGACCAGTCGAGCTCCCGTGGGCCACGAGGACGGAGGCAGCAGCAGCGTCCGCGCTCCGCTGGGCCGTGCGCGCCGGCCTCGCCGACCTCATCGACCTGCGGTGGCGCCAAGGGGGGCTGGCGGCGCGAGCAGCCGAGCCCCGGTGGAGCGTGGGTCAGGCAGCCACCGGTCCGACCGTTGACACGATCCTCCACGCCTCCCTCGGAGCACGGGCCCGGACCGCCACTCTCGGCGACCGACCCGCCCGGGTCGCCACCCTCACCAGCCGAGCCGCCACCGCCACCCTCACCGCCCCCCCGGTCAGGCTCGGGAACCTCGCTCCCCGCACCCGCACCGCCGACCTCGAGGAGCAACCATGACCACGTGGAGGATTCCGAGGGAGAGCCTCGAAGCAGTCGGCCCCTTGGCCGTCACCGCCAACGGGGTGCCGGTCACCAACTTCTCCGTCGCCGTGATCCCTCGCGGGGAGCGCCCCGTCGCGGCCAGCTGGCAAGCCCCCCTGACCATCGGGACCGGCAAGTACGTCCCCCTCATCGGGCCCGGCGCCACCGTCCTCCCGCCCGGGAGCTACACGATCTGGGTCCGGTACACCGCCAACCCGGAGACCCCCGTCCTCGACTCAGCCGGGACGATCATCATCACCTGAGCCGCCCCCAGACCCCAGAGTGGAGACGCGTCAAGGTCTGAGCCGTCAAGATCGACTCAGGGTTCCGCCAGACTCCCGCCAGACCTGCGGTCGTCGCTGACCGAACCCGAACAGCAGGAGAGCGTCCCTGGCCTTCGGGTCGGGGGCGCTTCGTCGCGTCCGGGCACGAGCGCGGCGTCAGCCGGCCGCCGGCAGCCCCGCCGCCTCGGTGCGCAACCGGCGGACCCGGCACTCCAGGGCGAACAGGTCGGCCTCGAGGAGCTCGAGGTGCTGCTCGATCGACCGGAGCTCAGCCCACCACTCGTCCGACACGGCCGGGTCCGGCACCACCCGCAGGTGCCGGACCTCGCCGGTCGGACCGCTCGACGCCCCGTACTGCAACCACCGCTGCCCAGCCACCATCGCCTCGCTCATCGCCTCGTTCGTCGTCATGAGGCGAGGCTCGCGCCGGGGTGCGACAGGCCGTCGGCTCTTGTGACGTAGACCGAGACTCGCTACCGTCACCGCGCGGTCATGTCACATGGGCCGTCACACCCCGTCGACAAGGTGGTGGACATGGCCAGCACGGCGATCTACGCCCGCATCTCCCAGGATCGCACAGGCGCCGGCCTCGGCGTCGACCGCCAGGAGCAGGACTGCCGCGACCTGTGCGACCGACACGGGTGGACACCCGTCACCGTGTTCGTCGACAACGACGTCTCCGCGTACAGCGGTAAGCCGCGCCCCGCCTACCAGCGGATGCTCAGCGACCTCAAGGAGGGCGCCGTCGACCGGGTCGTCTGCTGGCACCCCGACCGGCTCCACCGCTCCCCCCGGGAGCTCGAAGACTTCATCGACGTCATCGAAGCCGCCCAAGCCACCGTCGTCTCCGTCACCGCCGGGCCCTACGACCTCGCCACCCCCGAGGGTCGCCTCACCGCCCGCGTCGTAGGGTCCGTCGCCCGGAAGGAGTCGGAGGACAAGTCGCGCCGGCTCCGCCGCAAGCACCTCGAGCTCGCCGAGGCGGGGGAGTGGGCCGGCGGCGGCACCCGCCCCTACGGGTACCACCAGGACCGGCTCACCGTCCGGGTCGACGAGGCGGCCATGATCCGGGAGGCGACGCAACGCATCCTCGACGGGGACCGGCTCCGCACCATCGCCGCCGACTGGAACACCCGAGGTGTCGACACCGTCACCGGGGGGGCGTGGACCACCCCCGTCCTCCGCCGGCTCCTCACCTCCGCCCGCATCGCCGGGTGGCGGGAGCATCAGGGCCGATGGACAGCTGAGGCGACCTGGGCCGGGATAGTCGACCGTCCCACCGTCGAACGCCTCCGCCTGATCCTCCTCGACCCCGCCCGCCGGCTGAACGTGAACCCCCGCCGGTACCTCCTCACCGGCCTCCTCCGGTGCGGCCTGTGCGACGCCCGCCTCGTCGCCCGCCCCCGCAGCAACAAGGACCGGGCCTACGTGTGCGCCCGCGGCCCCAACTTCCACGGCTGCGGGAAGATCGGCGTCATCGCCGAAGCGCTCGAGGAGTACATCGCCTTCCTCGCCACCCGCTGGCTCGACACCGACGCCGTCCACGCCGCACGCTCCGACACCGACGCACCCGGCGACACCCTCGCCCAGGTCGCCGCCGACGAAGCCGCCCTCGACCAGCTCGCCCGCGATCACTACGTCGACCGGATCATCAGCCGCAGCGAGTACCTGACCGCCCGGGCTGGCGTGGAGAGCCGCCTGGTCGCCGCACGGCGCCTCATGACCGTCACCGAGGGGAACCGCCGCCTCGAGCGTTACCGGGGGCAGGGGGAGGCGCTCGCGGCCCGCTGGGAGACGACCGGCTTCGACCAGCGGCGCGCCATGATCGACACCTGCGTCGAGACCATCACCGTCGGGCCCGGGGTGCGTGGGCTCAACCGGTTCGACCACCTGCGGGTGAAGATCAAGTGGCGAGGTCGGATGACCTGACCTGGCGGGGCTCGGAGCCTTCGCCAGTGCCAGGGTATGGGGTGCCGATCTGGCTGCCCCTCGGCGTGCGTGCCATCATTCAGGCGTGTCCGAGCTCGGTGACCCCGTTGAGGTATCGGTCATCTGGCCGGGCGTTGATGACCTACCTGTGCACCGTAGCAACATGTCGCTCGTACAGATCGGCTCGGGGCCGGAGGGTCCCGAGGACATCATCGTGACGCTTGGCCACGTAGCTCCGCCGGTAGTTCTGGGTACTTCTGAAGAGCAGCAAGCGTTAATGATGGCAATTGGAGCGATCAGCGTGAGACCCCTCTGTCGGGTTTCACTGAGTCGAGCTCGGCTTGGAGAGTTAATCGGGGCACTCCAGTCCGTGGCACAGGCGTTCGACATGGCCTCTGGGGGCGAGTCATGACGAAAACATTGGAAGTTCGATCCACCGATCTGTTCGCCGCACCTAAAACCCGATGGTCACCGGCCTCACCTGATGCGCGCTCAATAGAGGTTGTGGCTGCGGCGCCGGGGGCGGGGGGGCGCGCAACATTGGCTCGAGTCGCCAATGGGTACGCGGGCGGATATTGGATGGGTGGCCTCGGTTTGATCCGCCCGGTACGAGCCGTCCTCCAATTCAGCAGTGGCCATTGCACGGCGGTCGAACCTCACACCGGCGTCTTCGGAGCAGGCGGAAGTGTCGCGGCGGCACTTCAAGATCTGAGGGTAGCGCTCCGCGAACATTGCGAGGTACTTCAGTCGCAGGTCGGACTCTCCTCGGACCTCGCTGCACAGTTGGAGTTTCTTCAACAGCACGTCGCCGTGGGTTGAAGCTAATAGTTTCGTGCTTCGATCTGTAACCACTGTTGCAGCGTCCTTGATCAAGAAGGGGATGGTGCAGGATGAGAGCCATCACCATATGTATCGAAAGCAAGTCGCAGGTGTGACGACGCTTGTGACCCGCATTTCGCATGGGTCGAAAGAGATCGACGATGGTCTCGGCAAGTTGATGGCGTCTCAGTGCGGGCTGCAGCTCCGTGAGTTCTGGAACCTCGTCGATTGTCCTCTTGACGAGTCGATGTGGGATCAGCTCGT